>JBKHWY010000124.1:0-10258 GCA_046566285.1 Gammaproteobacteria bacterium
ACAACGACGGCATCCGCAACCACCGCGACCGCGATATCGACGGCGACCGCGTGCCGAACCGTTACGACAGCCGGCCGGAAAATCCCTACCGCCGCTGATTCAGGCGGTTCTGAAACGGAAAAAGGCAGCTTCGGCTGCCTTTTTTATGGCAGCCGCTGGAACCCTGTCGAAGTCCTGCTTTACCAGTACCTGTGCGCCAGGCGTGGAAACAGCACCGGTAACTCCGCTTCCGTCCATTCCTCGCCCATCGGAAGCGCAATGTCTGTCGCCGTGTCGCGAACCAGCGCTTGCCTGAACTTCTGCTCATGCACGGCCAGCGCCACATAGCCGAACAGCTCCAGGGCTACGCCGCGCGGCGGCGCGCGCTCGGCCAGGCTGTCCGGGTCGCGCAGCGTCGCCTCGAACACCTCCCTGCCCTCGGACAGCAGCCAATCGCAGAAATGACGGAAGCCGTCGTGGTCGCACCCATCGTGGATCAGGTAGGCCGCGCCCCACAGGTCCCAGCGGTGCGCACGCAGGCGCTGGGCATCGTAGTGGCGCTGGAACGCCGCGATGGCGTGCGCATCCAGCGGCGACAGCAGGTCTTGCAGGGCATCGACGCGCGCGTCCATGTCCGTCCCGGCCTGCTGGCGTGCCGCATCGATCAGCGCCCAGAACTGCTTGCTATTCATGCGCACCGATCATAATCGAAGGGCGCGGCTTACGGCAGCGGCTTGAACCCTTCGGCGCGCACCGTCCAGCGGCCATCCTTGGGAAAACCCGGTGCCGGATCGGCCGGCGCGCCATCCCAGCCGCCCGCCATCATGGCCACCGCCGCCAGCAACGCGCCATTGCCCGGCAGGTAGACCGGCAGGTCCGTGTTCGGATTGTGGCCGGTGGCCGTGTAGGCATTGTTCGGGCCATCCGCCTTGAGCAGCACATCGACCGCCTGCGCGGGTGAGCCCAGGCGCGCGGCCGTCATCGCGATCATTGGATAGTCCCAGCCCCAGATCTTGGTATGCCAGTCCCAGGACGCCAGCACGGCGTCGAGAGTGCGCTGCATGGTGGCGCGCTCCACGCCCGCCCCCGGCAACTGGCCCAGCGCCATCAGGAAGGATGGGTGGTCGTGGCGGCTGGCCACGTTGTCCCAGGTGTCCGGGCTGGACTCGACAGCCACGTACTTGCCGTCCTTCTGCGGCAGGGCTGCGAGGCGGTCGATGCGCTCGGCCCAGCCGGGGTCGGCGGCAAGGCCCAGGCGGGCGCGCCAGCGCTGGGCAATCGCCAGGCCGGTCGCCCAGTAGCTCAGTTCATAGCTGGGGTTCTGGCTGGCGGCGGGGTCGTAGATCTCCTGCGCGATCCACAAGGGCGGCCCCAGCACGAAGCGTGCGCGCGCGGCGTCCCAATGCAGCATCGAGGCCATCGCGTCGGCGCTGGCAAACACCAGTTCGCGGTAGCGCTCGAGCGTGGCGCGGGTGGGCGCGCTGCGGTACAGCAGCTCGGCCAGGTGGATCGGGTGCGGCTGATTCCAGACGATCAGCGGATTGCCGCCCGGGCTCTCGCGCCCGGCGGGACTGGTCATCTTCGGCCAGCGCGCCCCCGCCAGCCCACGCTCGGCGGCAATACGACGCGCTTGTGGCAAGGTGCGCTGGAACCAGCGCAGCGTATTGGCCAGGTAGGCTGGGCGGCCCCACAGCGCGAAGTGCGCGGTGTGCCACCACACCATCTCGGTATGGTGCTTGCCGTACCAGGTCGAACTGGTCAAGCCGCTTTCCTGCGGCGGAAAGTCGCCGCCGAACTGGATCGCCGTGAGGTACTGCGACAGCACCACGCGGCGCTCCAGTTCCGCCGCGCGCGGATCGACACTGCCGGCAAAATCCACCGCCGCGCCGCTTTCCCAGAAAGCGCGCCAATGGCGTTCGCTCTGTGCGATCACGCGCTGGGGCGTCTCGCGCGCGCGCTCCGGTGCCCCGGGGCTGTACGACAGCGTGAACGCCAGCGTATGCCCCCGCAGGGGCTTGATCACGAATGCGTGCGGACCGTCCGCCGCGATGCCAACAGGCGTGTGCGCGGCCAGCGTGGCGAAGTAGTGCGCGGCGTCGCGGCGGTGCTCGAGCACCAGCAAGCGGCCGGTTTGCGTCAGCACGCGCGTGGCGTGCGAAGCCGGATCGGACCAGTCCAGCGCGGGATTCTGCTTGACCCCGGCCACGTAGCCGCGCGGCAGGGCCAGGCGCACGCCAAAGCGCCCGCTCCCCAAGAGGGGCGAGTGGATCGTCACCGCCAGGCTGTCACGCGTGGGGCTGGCGGCGGTGGTCACCCGCACCGGCACGCCGTCGATGCTATATCGGCTTTCCAGCACGCCGCGCCACAGCGACAGCTTCTGGTCGACATCGCGGACGTCGTCCAGCGCGAGCGTGCTTCCATCCGCGCGGGTGTAGACGATGCCCACCTGCCCCAAGGGCATGGGGTGGGGATTCTCGCGCAGCCAGGTGGCGGCGGGCACCTCGACATTGGTCGGGTAGCCTACAGTGCGCCCATGCGCCGTGTAGGCGCGATAGGTATCGGAGAGCTGGTAGCCGTTCGGATTGGGCGCTTCATGCCAGGACCAGCGTGCCTGCGTCTCGAGGGGAATGCCGTGGCGATGGTAATGGTCCGCGAAGGTCTGCAGGCCGGTGACATCGGCCGTGAAGCAGAAGCGCCCGTTGCCGACGCTGGCCGGCGCCCAGGCGTCCACGGCACTCAGGTGCGGCTCATGACGGGTGACCAGCGCATGGCGGTCGATGCGGGGTGCAGCCTGCACGGTAAGGGCGGCAAACGCGCACGCAAGCGGAATCCATCGGAACAACTGGCGCATGAGAAGCAGTCGAAGTTGGGGACAGATAGATCATAACGAGGGCGAGCGATGACGGCCCCAATCCAAGCGATCAGCTTTATGAGCAATTGGCACGCCCGGCAAGTGCCCGCATGTGGGTGAGTGTTGCATGGTGTTGATATTTTGTCATCTCGGCACGATAATGTCGGGTTCCCTGCTCTCTCCCCATCTTTCCCATGCCTTCATTACGATTCAGGACCTTGAGCGGCGCCGTCATGGCAGCCCATGCGCTGGCCCTCGCCCCTTCCATGGCCCTCGCCAGCGACGAGCCGTGCCCCCTGGTCTGGTGCGGGCAAAAGCAGCCGGAGGCCCCACCCCCGGTCACGGCTGAAGCACGCGCCTTGTGGCAGGCGGCCGAGCAGCTCGACGAAGCACAATTCATGCAGCTGATCGACAAGGTCGACAGCCTGGAACAGTATTCGCTGAACAACCGGCCGCTTCTGTTCATCCTGCTCTCGCAACCGAAGCTGCTCACGATGCTGGACGAAGCGGACACGCCGGCCGAACGGGACGCGATCGTGAGCGCGCATCGCGCCAGCCTGCCGGTGCGCGAGCGCATGATGGCGGCCGCCATTGCAGCCGGTGCCGATATCCACGCCACCAGCTACCTCGAGCCGCGACCGCTGCTGCAGGCCGCGCTGCTGTATGGTTCCCCGCACATCGTCAGCCTCCTGCTGGCACGGGCAGCCGCTACGGAGCAGGACGGAAACGACGCTTTCGACGAGGCGCTCGCAGCCGTGCTCGGACCGGGCGGGGCGGTTACTTCTCCGGCCGTGGCCAGCCTGGTCACGCTGCGCGAACGGACCGACATGTTGACGCAAGTGCTGCGCCGTCCCAGGGTGCCCGCCAGCGGGCCTGAACCCTTCAGTCTTGCCGAACTCTCCGTGCTGGTGGCCACGACCGAGGGTACACAGGCCATCGACGCGTTCCTGGCGGCTTACCCGGGCGTCGTGCAAAGCCATACCGACGACGAGACATGGCCAAGTCCCCTCACGCTGGCCGCGTTCAAGGGAGACCACGCCGCCGTCGAACTGCTCGGCAAGCGCTTGCATCTGACAGCACCGAGCAATGCGCGCGAACCGGCCAGTTCATGGGTAACGGATGCCGCGCTGGCCGCTGCTGCGGGTGGCCACATGGCGCTGGCAAAGTCGCTGTTGCCGGCCCACGCATGGGTGGACCAAGCTGGGCCGGTCCGCATGAAAGGCTTGGTCGTCAATGGACGAACGGTGGAGATCGAGCCAGTACCGATGCTGCATTACGCGGCCGTCGCGGGTGATACGGACTGGACAAAGCAATTGATCGCGCAGGGCGCGAAACCGGACGGCGCGCGGCTCGACAAGACCACCACCCTTAACGAGGTATTCGCCCGCCAGCACGACGCGGTGGCCGAACTGATGCTCAGGCACGGGGCCGACGCGATGCTCTCGTCCATCTGGGGCCCCTCCCCCATGCTGGCGGCGGCCCAGGCGGGCAAGCTGGGGCGGCTTGAGCTGATCGCCGCCCATCGTGGCGGCTGCCTGGCCGCACGCTCGCCGGACGAATTGCTGGACCTGGCCCAGGCGCTGGCGAAATCGTCGCTCGGCAGCGTGGACGAACAAAGCGCGCTGGTGGAGGTCCTGCGCCGGGCAGGACTTGAGCCGGCCAAGGTGAGCGGTCGGCTACCCTCGATCTTCATCGCGAAGCGCAAGCCGCTGGTGGCGCGCTGGTTGCTGTCGAACGGCGCCCCGATGGTATTGACGCGGCGGGAGACCCGGGAGGAACCCGAAAACGGCCATATCGATCCGGCCCTGACGGCGGCCATCGATGTGGAGGATGAGGGCACGGTGCAATTGTTGCTGGACCGGGGCGCGGACGTGCACCTGCCCTGCCGGGGCGGCGTCCGCCCGCTGGGTAGCGCGCTCATGAAGGGCAACGCCGCCATCATGGAACGGCTGGTGGCCGCCGGGGCGCAGCTCAAGAAATCGTTCAAGCGCCCCCACGAGGCGCTCGTCCATGCCATCGCTTCGGGCCAGGCCGACCTGGTCGACCGGGTGACGGCACTCGGAGGCGGCAAGCTATCGACACTGTGCCCGGTTCAGATGGGCTATCTGCAGTCCATCCTCCTCAGCGAACCGGCCTTCCTCGCGGCGCTGGAGGAGCGCGGTTTGCCTTTGGGCCGGCGCTGTGGCAAAGATCGCTTCAATGACAAGCTGGTGACGGTGCACCTGGCGCAGGAGACGACGCTCACGCCCGAGCAAAGCGCCCATCTGGTCGCCAACCTCAAGGCGCATCCAGAGCTGCTCGATGCGCGGGCGCTGATCGAGGGCCACCGCGTGCGCATGCTGGACGCGGCCATCGGCTACATGCGGGACGATCTGGTGGCCGCGCTTCTTGCGGCCGGCGTGCAGCCCGACCAGGAGGCCGCCTGGACCGCCATCGAAGCAGGCCAGCCGCACCTGCTGCGCCAGCTGCTCACGCACGGACTGGCGCTGTCGGAGCGGCTGCCCAATGGGCTGACGCTGGGCAGCCACATCCAGTGCCGCGAGAACCCGACGTTTCGCGCCGTGCTGGGCCTAGCCGATGACGCGTCGGAGTGCACGCACGTGCCCAACGCCGAGATGACAGGCGCCGAGCTGGCCAAGGCCAGGCGCCATGCCGGCAGCTACCGGCTGACCAGTTCCCGCACGGTGAGCTCCACGCTGGTCCTGCATCCGAACGGCAGGTTCGATTTCACGTTCAAGGCCAGCAGCCGGCCGCAGATTGCCTCGGGCACTTGGCGGCTGGACGGACCGCGCCTGCTGCTCGACAGCGGCATGCCCCGCGAAGGCGGTTTCTTTCGCATCGCCGCAACCCGGCGCGACGCGGCGGCCAGCGGCGTCACGCTACGGGTGCTCGACTACGAGCACATGAGCAAACAGGTGGACGTATTCGACCCGGCCAGCGGAGCGGTCCTGCCGTACCGGCCGGCGCCGGACAGCGACGACGTGGCGGCCCTGCCGTGGACGCACGCGCCGGCCACCCTCTACATCCGTCACCGTTACCTCAACAACGGACAATGGTTCGCCCTGCCGGTGCCGCTGCCAACCGAGGGGGCACCACCCAATCAAATCGACGTGGCCTGGGACAACGAGGCCGATGCGCCTTACCGGCTGAAGGCGGCGGGCGTCTTCAGTGGCGCCCATCTGGCCATGCGCCTGGACGGGCTGGGACACCTTCGCTACCGCAAGCGCTGAAGCGCCGGAGCCTTGTTGCGCACCAGCCGCTGCGCTCAGGCTTGAAGACTCCAACGCAAGCCATACGGCAACGTGCCAGGGCCGAAGACAAAGTGCAGCACCCGGCGCCGGCTTTGGCCATGTGCCTTCGAGGACGCATGCAGCAGCAGCGGACGCATGGCCATCACGCCGCCGCGCGGCACGGGACACAAGATTTCTCCGGCGTGTGCGCGCGCTGCCGTCACCCCCGCAACGTCCAGCCGGCCGAGGCGATGCGATCCGGGCACGACGGCCAGCGCGCCGTCGTCCACGCCGCAGTCGTCCACGTGCAGGCGCACGGCGACGACCCGTTCCAGCACCCCTGCGGGCGGCTGGACATACAGGCTGCCCTCCTTCTCCGACCATCCCGCGAGCTCGGCGTGCTCGATGCGTTCGGCCACCGGAAGGCTCAGGTCCTGGTGAAGCGGTACCAGCCAGTTAAGCTCGGCCGACTTTTCGAAATAAATGCACTGAATGGCGACATGGTCTCGCTCCAGGATGTCCTGGGCGGCCAGATGCTGGCGCAGGCGTCCAGCCAGCACGCGGCACCATGCGTGTTCGAGCATGCGGCGCGAGCCGGCCTTGCCGGCGGTGAGGCCAGCCAGACGGCTGTCCAAGGCGGCCAGTTCGGCGGCGTCGAATACGCCGTCGATGATGTCGAAACCTTGCCGCTCGAAGCGGTGAGCGCGACTGGCACGCGGTGCGCTCATGTTGGCCTTCCCATGGTCGAAAAAAAAGCAGCCCGCAGGCTGCTTTCTCATGCATTACTTGAAACCGACGTTCAACGACCACCCTTGTGGCGCAGCTTGGCAATGGCTGCCAGCTGGGCAATCGCCGCGGCCAGTTCGGCTTGCGCCTTGGCGTAGTCGATGGTCGATTCCTTGTTGGTCATCAGCTCTTCCGCCTGCTTCTTGGCAGCCTGGGCTTTCGCTTCGTCCAGGTCGGCGCCGCGGATCGCGGTGTCGGCCAGAACCGTCACGGCCCGTGGCTGTACTTCCAGGAGCCCACCGGCGACGAAAACGAACTCTTCGTCGGCACGGCCCGCTACCTTGATCCGTACAGCACCCGGCTTGATGCGCGTGATGAGGGGCGTGTGCGAGGGATAGATCCCCAGCTCGCCTGCTTCACCCGGCAACGCGACGAATTCGGCTTCGCCGGAGAAGATCGACTCTTCCGCCGAGACCACGTCAACGTGAATTGTGTGTGCCATGTGTGTCCTATCGGTTAGGGCGCCGCCCGGTCGTGCAGCTGCGCCCGCGTCATGTCTTAGCTAAGCTGTTAGCCCAGCTTCTTGGCCTTCTCGATGGCTTCTTCGATCGTGCCAACCATGTAGAACGCCTGTTCCGGCAGGTGGTCCAGTTCGCCCGACGCGATCATTTTGAAGCCCTTGATCGTGTCTTTCAGCGAAACGTACTTGCCTGGCGAACCGGTGAACACTTCAGCGACGTGGAACGGCTGCGACAGGAAACGCTGCATCTTACGGGCGCGGGCCACCACCAGCTTGTCTTCCGGCGCCAGTTCGTCCATGCCCAGAATCGCGATGATGTCACGCAGTTCCTTGTAGCGCTGCAGGGTGCCCTGCACGGCGCGCGCGGTGTCGTAGTGCTCCTGGCCCACGACCAGCGGGTCCAGCTGGCGCGAGGTCGAGTCCAGCGGGTCCACGGCAGGGTAGATACCCAGCGAAGCGATGTCACGCGACAGCACGACGGTCGAATCCAGGTGGCCGAAGGTGGTCGCTGGCGACGGGTCGGTCAAGTCGTCCGCTGGCACGTACACGGCCTGGATCGAGGTGATCGAACCGGTCTTGGTCGAGGTGATGCGCTCTTGCAGACGGCCCATTTCTTCGGCCAGGGTCGGCTGGTAGCCCACCGCGGAAGGCATACGGCCCAGGAGTGCCGACACTTCGGTACCGGCCAGGGTGAAACGGTAGATGTTGTCAACGAAGAACAGCACGTCCTTGCCTTCGTCACGGAACGCTTCGGCCATGGTCAGGCCGGTCAGCGCCACGCGCAGACGGTTGCCAGGCGGTTCGTTCATCTGGCCGTAGACCATCGCCACCTTGGAGTTGGTCGGGTTTTCCAGATCCACCACCTTGGCATCGGCCATCTCGTGGTAGAAGTCGTTCCCTTCACGGGTACGCTCACCCACGCCGGCAAACACGGACAGACCCGAGTGCGCCTTGGCGATGTTGTTGATCAGTTCCATCATGTTCACGGTCTTGCCCACGCCGGCGCCGCCGAACAGGCCGACCTTACCGCCTTTTGCGAACGGGCAGACCAGGTCGATCACCTTGATGCCGGTTTCCAGCAGGTCGGTCGATGGCGACAGTTCGTCGTAGGCCGGAGCGGTGCGGTGGATCGAGGCCAGGCGCTCGTTCGAGACAGGACCGCATTCGTCGATCGGGTTGCCCAGCACGTCCATGATGCGGCCCAGGGTAGCAGTACCCACGGGAACCATGATCGGGTTGCCGGTGTTCTGGATGGTCATGCCGCGACGCAGACCTTCGGAGGAGCCCAGCGCAATGGTGCGGACGATGCCGTCACCCAGCTGCTGTTGAACTTCCAGGGTCAGCTCGGAGCCTTCCATTTTCAGTGCGTCGAAAACCTTCGGCATGGCGTTGCGTGGGAACTCAACGTCCACCACAGCGCCGATACACTGAACGATTTTGCCATCAGCCATGTTCGTTCCTTCTTTATATATTTAAATTCGGGTTCGGGTTTATACCGTTAAACCGCTGCCGCGCCGGCCACGATCTCGGAAAGTTCTTTGGTAATCGCTGCCTGGCGGGTCTTGTTGTAGACCAGCTTCAGCTCGCCGATGACGTTGCCGGCGTTGTCGCTCGCCGCTTTCATCGCCACCATGCGCGCCGATTGCTCGGACGCCAGGTTCTCGGCCACGGCCTGGTACACCAGCGCTTCCACGTAGCGCACCAGCAGCTCGTCGATCACGACCTGTGCATCCGGTTCGTAGATGTAATCCCAGGTCAGCGCGTCGCGGCTGGTCTGCAGCGTTGCCGCCGGCAGCGGCAGCAGTTGCTCGACCACCGGCTCTTGCCGCATGGTGTTGACGAACTTGGTGTAGCACAGGTAAACCGCGTCCAGCTCACCCGCTTCGTAGCGGTCGAGCATGACCTTGATCGGCCCGATCAGCTTTTCCAGGTGGGGGGTGTCGCCGATCTGGGTTGCGTGAGCAACCACGTTGACGCCGACCCGGCCCAGGAAACCCAAACCCTTGTTGCCAATGGCAACTGCTTCAATCTTGTTACCAGCCTGTTCCAGCTCGCGCGTCTTTTGCGTCACCTGGCGCAGCACGTTGGTATTCATGCCGCCGCACAGACCCTTGTCGGTGGTGACGACGATGAAACCGACCGCACGGGCGTTGACATCCTTGCCCTGCGCCATGAACGGGTGCGTGTACTCCGGATTCGCTTCGGCCAGATTGGCGGCGATGTTACGAACCTTCTCACTGTAGGGACGGGCGGCGCGCATCCGGTCCTGCGCCTTGCGCATTTTGGATGCGGCGACCATTTCCATCGCCTTGGTGATCTTCTTCGTATTTTCTACGCTCTTGATCTTGCCACGTATCTCTTTGCCTACTGCCATGAGTCCTTACTCCTTGTGGATCACACGCTGCACCCGGCGGTCCTGCCGCCGGCTGCAGCGAGGAACTCGCCATTAATATGCCGCGGACTTCTTGAAGTCAGCAATGGCAGCGGCCAGCGCAGCTTCGCTGTCCTTGTCCAGTGCCTTGGTGTCTTCAATCTTCTGCAGCAGGGCGCCGTGGCTGGTCTTCAGGTGGCCGTGCAGGCCAGCTTCGAATGCCAGCACTTTCTTGACTTCGATATCGTCGAAATAACCCTTGTTCACTGCGAACAGCGAAGCGGCCATCAGCGAAATCGGCAGCGGCGAGAACTGCGGCTGCTTGAGCAGTTCGGTCAGGCGCGAGCCGCGCGCGAGCATGCGCTGGGTCGTCACATCGAGGTCGGTGCCGAACTGCGCGAAGGCCGCCATTTCGCGGTACTGCGCAAGCTCGCCCTTGATCTTGCCGGCGACCTTCTTCGCCGCGCCGGCGATCTGGCAGTGCGCGCCGATCTGGGTGCTGCCCGCCACCGCGGCGGTGCCGGCCATGATGGTGTGGTCGCCGATCCTCACGTTGTGAGCGATCTGCACGAGGTTGTCGA
>JBKHWY010000125.1:0-10224 GCA_046566285.1 Gammaproteobacteria bacterium
GGTTTGACTGCTGTCATTAAACCACGTTCTTGGCTTCAAGAAACGATTGTGGTTGCCGTTGGCAAAGCAATCCCCTACCATTTACAACCTTAACAAGCGAACAATAGGACCGCCATGCCACTCACCTCCGCCCTCCGCCTGACCGTCGCCTCCACCCTGCTGCTGGCGCTGCTGCCCGGCTGCTCGCGCCAGACCGCCGAAGAAAAAGGCATTGAACTGGCCACCAGCAAGATCGACATGGCCAAGGGCATTGGCGAGACGATGGAGAAAAAAGGCGAAGCAGCCGGCGAGGCCGTGTTCGGCGGCATCGGCACCGTGCTGCGCGGCGCCGAAAAGGGCATCGAGAAGAACGGCCGCCAGATCGCGGCGGACGCCAGCCTGGCCGCGGCCGGCCTGTCGGTCCCGACGGTCAATATCGCTGGGGTCGGCGAGAAGGGCAAGAACCACGGCTTCGACGTGTACGTCCTGGCCGACAAGCCGGCCAAGGGCACGCTGCGGGCGATTGCCTACAATGTGGCGGGCAAGGAGATGGGCCGCGCCAAGGTGGACATCCAGCGCGACGCGGACGACGCCAAGTACACGCTGATGCAGTTCGAAGAGCAGGTGGAACTGTCGAACGTGCACAAGCTGGCGTTCCAGTTCAAGCCCGACGCCACCGTCGCCAGCAAATAATCAGGCCTCGTCCTCGTCCTCGCCGGCCAGCGGCCGGCGCGCGCAGCGCTCCAGGAACTCCCGTCCGCCGCTGGCCAGCGCCTTCTTCACCACCTCGGCCGGCAGGCTATACACCGTGGCCCAGGTCGCGCGCCCGTCGACGCCGTTGGACGGAAAGCTGTGCGTCTCAATCGGCCAGTGGTACTTGCGCTTCAAGGACTTGATGATGGCCGCCAGCGTGACGCGGCCCTGCAGGGGCGGCGCGCCGGTCTGGTCCTGGCTTGACAGCAGGACCGCGAGGACCGCGCCGCGCGCGGTGGTGGCGCCGGGGTAGACCGGCTGTTTGGATCGGCCCATTCGCATGGGCGCATTCTAGCCGACCGCCCTCCCCTGTACGTGCACACGCGCTTCTAATAACTGACGTGGTAATCCTTCGGGAACTTCGCGCCCGCGAAGGCTTTCTTCTGCGTCCAGTCCTGCGCGGGCGCGGTCCAGTACGAGTCGGTGCCCGACAGGCCGAGCGGCAGGAAGCTTTCGGACGCGATGTACATGCTGCCGTTATTCGAATACCAGTCGCCCAGTTCCGGCTGGTGGCCGACGAAGCCGATGGTGAGAAAGCCGCCTTTGGTGAAGTTGGACGGATCGGCCCACACGCGCTCGTGCACGGCGCGCAGGGCGGCCCGCACCTGTCCTTCCGGCAGGCTGGCGGGCAGCTGCTTGCGCAGGGCCAGCAGCGCCAGCGGCTGGAAGGCGGCGGTGCGGTAGGTCAGCGAGCGGCCGATGGGCGGGTAGGTTCCTTCCGGCGAAATGAAGCGCTCCAGGTGTTCGCCGAAGCGCTGCATGCGTTTCATGGCCTGGGCGCGCAGCTCTTCCGGCTTGCCGTTCCAGAACGGGCCCTTGAACTTCTCCAGCACTTCCAGGATCTCCACCAGCATCGGGTACATCACGTAGGAGCTGTAGTAGTCGAAGTGGAAGGTCTCACCATCCTTGATCCAGCCGTCGCCCACATACCATTCGTTGATCTTGCGAATGGCGACGTTCATGCGCATCGGGTCGTACTCTTCGCCGATCGACATCAGCCAGGCTTCGTTCATGGCCGCGAACAGCATCCAGTTGATGTAGGGCGGCTCGATGCGGCGCAGCTGCTTGATCTCGGCGACGATGCGAGCCTTGGTGGTGGCGTCCAGCGGGTCCCACAGCACTTTCGGCGCGCGCATCAGCGCGTTGGTGAAGTAGGCCGAATCGACCAGCGTCTGGCCCGGCCCTTTCCACAGCAGGTAGTCGGGGCTGCTCGGATCGACCGAGTGGACATAGCTTTGCAGCGCCATCTGCTGCAGGCGCTTGCGCATGCGGCCTTCCGCCGTGCCGTCGTCGGCCAGCGCCAGCCAGGGCGCAGCGCCCGCGATCAGGCGGCCGAAGCACTCCAGATACGCCACGCGCTTGTCGCGCCCATCCCAGGTGGGGCTGACTTCCAGCTCGAAGCGCTTGACCAGTTCTCCCCTCGACATGGCCGCAAGCACCGGTTCAGTCATCTTCTGCAGCAGGTTCACCATGTAGGCGCGGTCGTCGGCTTTGCTTGACGCGGGCGTGGCGGCGCCGGCCTGCTGCGCACCCGATGCCGCCAGCGCCGAACCGGCGGCGACCGCGCGCATGAAATGTCGTCGTTCCATCTTTGTCCCTCTCTCCTTATGCGCTGACGAGGCGTTCGCCCACGTACATGCGGTATTGCCGGATCCGCCCGGTCACGCCTTCTGGTCCCTGGCGCGGGGTATAGCGCACGCCGCCAACTGTCGCCGTCTTGCCCAGGTCGATGATCAGCTGGTGCGGGTGACCCGGCTTGGCGCCCGCGCCGCTGTAGGCGGTGTGCCAGAAGTCGGTGGCCTGGCCGTTGATGGCGTTCAGCGCCGAGCCGTCTTCCTTGCTCAATTCCTCGCTGCTGGCGTAGGCGATCGTCCATGATTGCTGGTTCAGCAGCCTGCCGTCCTGGTCCAGGAGCGCGATCTCCGCCACGGCGGCGAACTCCTTGCCGTCGAAGGCGCTCAAGGACTCCAGGCAGAAGTGGCGGCCCGCCACCGGCGCGGCAAAGCGCACATCCTGCGTGGCCGCGCCGGGCGCGAACTCGCCTTCCTTGGTGGGCTTGACGCCGGCCAGCAGCGGCTTGGCCGTGCTGGGCGGACGTGGCAGGTCGCGTTCGGGGTGCAGCTGGTCGAGGATCGGCTCGGTCAGCCCGGCGATGGTGGCGGCCCGCGGGCCGGTCAAGTCGAGCACCACCACTTCATTGCGGCCACGCTTGATCCATGGTCCCGGCAAATACATGGTCTGGGTGGGACCGATGCTCCAGTAGCGCCCCAGGCAGCGGCCGTTGATCCAGACGATGCCCTGGCCCCAGCTGGACATGTCAAGGAAGGTGTCGCCCACCTGCTTGGCGTCGAAGCTGCCGCGATAGAAGGCCGGGCCCTGCGGCCGACCGGCACTCCACTTCAGTGGCGGCAGCGCGCCGTCGGCGTCGAAGTCGATGGCGCGGATCTGCCAGTTTTCGACCGGCTGCGCGGCGCCATCCCTGGGCGTGAAAGTCACCGGGCCGTGCAGGCCCTTGCGGTCGTGCACCTCGATGCCGAAGTTCACACGCGCGATGGTGTACAGCAGGACGTCGAGCGTGACGGGCTTTGCGCGTTCGGGCAGCGCGACGGAAAAGCGCCGGTGGCGCGTGTCCAAGGTGCCGACTTCCTTGCCATCGAGGTAGACCCAGGCCAGGTCGCGCACCTTGGCGGCGGCCAGCACGCCCGCCGGCCCGGCCGGCAGCGTGACACGGTAGGCCACCAGCCCGCGGCTGATGTCATACACTTCGATGGGCTGGGGCGAGACGGCGCGGATCACTCTAGCCGGCAGGTTGGCAAACACCGGCGCCGATTCCTTCAGCGCGAAGGCATTGATGCCAATGACGGGCATGCGCGCAGGCGCGGCCGGCAGGATTTCACCGGGCGCGAGATACGGCCGGATGCCTTCGCGATAGGCCTGGAACTTGGCGCCCACCCAGCCCGCCTCGCTGATCGGCGCGTCGTAGTCGTAGCTGCTGGTATCGGGACGGAACGGGCGATCGCAGCCGCCCCAGAGGCCAAAGCTGGTGCCGCCGTGCGCCATGTACAGGCTGAATGAGCCGCCTGCCTTCAGCATGGCCTGGATGTCGACGACGGCCTTGGTGTTGTCGCCGCGCCGGTGCGGCGCGCCCCAGGTGTCGAACCAGCCCGAATAGTATTCGCCGCACATCTTGGGGCCCTTCTGCACGCCGTCCAGCATCTTGAAGCCGGCCTCGGGATCGCTGCCGAAGTTCGCCACCGAGAACAGTTCGGGAATATGCGTCTTGGCCACCGCGTTGGTGGGATTGCACTGGAACAGGGGCACGTCGAACCTGGCGTCCAGCAGGGCCTGGCGCATCACGCGCATGTACTCCAGGTCCTCACCAAAGAAGCCGTACTCGTTCTCGACCTGCACCATCAGGATCGGCCCGCCGCGCGTGACCTGCAGGGGCGCCAGCACGCGGCCGACCTCACGCATCCAGCGCCGCGCAGGCTTCACGAAAGCGTCGTCGCGGGTGCGGAGAAAAGCGTCGCCCGGGTGCTTGAGCAGCCACCACGGCAGGCCGCCCATTTCCCACTCGGCGCAGGCGTAGGGGCCGGGACGCAGGATCACCCACAAGCCTTCCTGTTGCGCCATGCGGCAGAACGCGGCGGCGTCGCGCTGGGCGCGCCAGTCGTACTTCCCTTCGCGCCATTCGTGGTAATTCCAGAACAGGTAGGCGCACACGGTGTTCAGGCCCATAGCCTTGATGGCTTTGAGGCGATGGCCCCAGTATTCGCGCGGCACGCGGGCAAAATGCATTTCGCCGCAGCGGATCTGCAGCGCTTTGCCGTCCAGGAGGAAGTCGTGCTCACCGATGGCAAAGCGCTGCGACGTGGCGGCCAGCACTTGGCCCGCGACGGGCAGCAGGCCGGCGGCAGCGGCGCCTTTCAGCAGACTGCGGCGTGTAAAGTTCATGTTCTCACCCATCAATACAAAAAAATCCGGAAGGCGCGCAGGCGCCCTCCGGCACACAAACCAGGACGACGGAGACCCCCACCGATCCCGGATACAACTCCTTTGATTCAAGCCCCATTATCGCTGGCGGGCCAAAAAGCGGCTCATCTCGGCGGCGGCCAGCAGGAACGCACCCACGCCGAACGGCGCGGTGGAGTGCTGGTCCACCTGCTGGCCGGGGATGGCGCGCTCGCCGATCGGCTGCACGTAGCCCACCTTGCCGTCGCTCTGCAGGGCGATGCGGCTCAGGTACTGCCAGCCGCGCGTCGCTACTGCCTCGTACTCGCCGCGCTCCAGCAGGCCATGGTTCATGCCCCACAGGTAGCCGTACGTGAAGAAGGCGGTGCCGCTGGTTTCACGGCCCGGGGCGTGGCCGGGGTCGAGCAGGCTGCGCGTCCAGTAGCCTTCGTCCTGTTGGATCGGCTTGAGCACACGCGCCATGCGCACGAAGCGCTCGCGCAGCAGCGCATGCGCCGGATGATCGGAAGGCAGATCGGCCAGCACCCGCGCCAGTCCCGCGAACACCCAGCCGTCGCCGCGCGCCCAGAAGTCCTTGCCGCCGTTGGCGCTCGTGTGCTTCGGGTAGACGTACTTGGCGTCGCGGTAGTACAAGCCCGCTTCCTGGTCGTACATCAGCGCGTCCGCATAAAGGAAGTACTCGTGCAGCTTGTCGAGAAAACGCCGTTCGCCGGTGATCTTGTACAGCCTGGTCATCACCGGCATGACCATGTACAGGCCATCGGCCCACCACCAGTAATCCCGGTTCGGGGTGCTCATCTCGTGGCGCATGACTTCCAGCGCGCGCGCGATCTTGCGCGGATCGTGCGCGCGGTCCAGCCGGTACAGGTCGGCGTAAGTCTGGAAGCAGATCTGCCAGTCGCCGAACAGCACGTGCTCGTCGGTCTCGCCGTAGCTGTACTTCCAGGCCGCGCGGTCGGTGGAACGCGCGCCCTGCCAGCCATTGTGCTCGGCCCAGTCAAGGGAATACTTCAGCCAGGCCGCGTTGCCCGTCACCGCATGGGCTTCCATGTTCCCAGTGTGGTAGGCCGCCTGGTCCCAGAAGGCCCACTGCTGCGGCGTGTGGGTGCGCTGCCAGTAGTCGTTGGCGCGCCGCAGCGCGTCCAGCACCTCGGCCTGCGGGCGCTCGGCCAGGCCGCCCAGCGAACAGCCAGAGGCCAGCGCCGCCGTCCCCGCCAGCGCGGCTTTCAATACGCGCCGGCGCTCCATCCATGTGTTTTGCTGCATGCTCAGGTTCCGTTCGGGTGATCTTTTCAAGTGCTTAGAGCTTGCCGCGAATGCCGATCTTGATGGTGCGGCCGTCGTACTTGGCGTAGTCCATGCGGGTCTTCCTGCCGCTGCCGTACTGGCCGGTGGCGTCCTCGAAATAGTCGTAGGCCAGCGTGTTCGACAGATTCAGCGCATCCAGGCGCAGTTCCAGGTTCTCGTTGATCTTGTAGCTGATGTTTCCATCCAGGTAGCCGCGCGCGGCGCGCCAGCGAATCAGGTCGTCGCCATTGTTCTTCGGATTGTCGCCATGCAGCGAGCGGCCCTTGTAGTTATAGGACAGGCGCATCGCCAGCGGGCCACGCTCGTAGTAAGTGGTCACGCTGTAGGCATACTTCGGCACCGAATTGACCTCGATCTCGCGGCCGCCGTTGGTGATCCACTTGGCGCTGTTGAACGGGTCGATGTGGGTGTAGCTGGCCAGCCCGCCCAGTCCCTTGAACGGCTCGGGCAGGAAGGTGAAGGCCTGCTGATAGGCCAGCTCGAAGCCCTTCAAGGTCTGCTTGCCGGCGTTGTTGTAGGTGCGCAGGGTCATCGGCAGGCCCGGATCGACACGCCCTTGCGCATCCTGGAAGATCGCGCCCAGCGAGGTGTCCGGCAGGCCCAGCGCACCAAACGTGGTGTTGGTGGTGGAGGACACGGTGGCGTCGGTCAGCTCTTTCTTGAACAGCGCCGCCGACAGCACGCCACCCGGCTGGAAGTACCATTCCAGGCTGGTGTCGATGTTCTTCGACTGCTGCGGACGCAGGTTCGGATTGCCCGCCGTGGCGGTATTGTCGAACATGTTCGGGATGACGGTCTGCGCCGCGATGATCGAGAGCGAAGCGCGCGAGATGGTCTTGCCCCAGGAAGCGCGCCACATCAGGCTGTCGGTCACATCGAAAGCGGCGCTGACCGACGGCAGCACGTTGCTGTACGAGCCGTGCTCCTGGTTCGGCAAGTAGGCCCCGCCCGCGCCGGTCTTCTTGAAGTTGTCGATATCGAGGTCGGTGCGCGAATAGCGCACGCCAGCGTTCAGGCGCAGTTCGCGCCCGGCCACCTGGCCACGGAAATCCGACTGGATGAAGCCGGTGCTGATCTTCTCGGTGGCGGTGAAGCTTTGCGCCGGAGTGAAGGCGTCCGGGGTGTTGTAGGCAAGCGGATCGAAGGTCGAATAGGTGAAGTCGCGCGTGAAGGTGCCGAATTCGCGCGGCCAGCCGGCGCCCATGTCGAGATTGTCCACCGGCAGGGTCGAGGTCATGGCGGCGCGCACGCCGGCGTTGCCCAGGCCATTCAGTTTGGTCGCCATGCCCGCCGTGCCATTGCGCTTGTTGATGTCCTTCCTGGTTTCGACGTAGACGGCGCCGGCCTTCAGGTGGCCGGTCCACTGGCCCGGCAGGTCGTAGTCCCAGTCGGCCACCAGGCGGCCCTGCTTGCCCTTGTCGGTCTCGCGCGTCCAGCCGGTGCCGATCGAGAAGCCCTGGAAGTTGTTCGGATCGGTATAGTCGACCGGCGAGGACAGCGACGGATACACGTGGTCGGATCCGTAGTCGATGGTCGAATCGACCCCGAAGATCTGGCCGGACAGGGTGTCCTGGTAGCTGAGCGCTTTGCTTTCGTTGTAGCTGATCTGGCTGGTCAAGGTCAGCTTGCTGGTCGCCTTCCACTGGCCGTTCAAGGCCGTGTAGCCGAACTTGGTCTCGTCCTCGGCAAAGGTGACGCCGCTGCTGTACGAGGTGTTGCCGAAGGTTCCGGTCAGGAGGTTCGAACCCGGGTCGATCTTCACGTCCAGGGGAATGATGCCGCTGTTGCCGGTCTGGCCCGCCGGCGCGCTGCGGTTGGTGGTCTTGCTGTTGCGGATCAGGATGCCGTAATAGACTTCGTCGCGGCTGTTCTTCAGCTTCGAATACATGGTGTCGAGACTGACGTTGAAGCTCGCATCCTTGAACTGCAAGGACGACACCAGCCCGTCGCGCGTGCGTTCGTTGGACGAACCGAAGAAGCGGTAGATGCGCGGCAGCAGCGCGTGATCGACCTGCTCGCGCGAGTAGCCGCCCAGATTGGTGCGCGGCGAATCATAGTCGAGCGCCACGGCGAAGTTGCCCTTGACGGGATTCTGGCTGCCGGCAAACGAGCTGTTGTAGCCGCCGGTGGCTTCGAAGCCCGAGCGGTTGTTCACGCTCGAGGAGTGCGAGGCGCCGATCAGCACGCCCCACTTGTCCCAGGTGTTCGAGTACAGCGCGAAGCCCATCGGGTCGGCCTTCTTCGACATGGTGTTGTACGACTCGGTGAGCGCATAGCGGATGGTGCGCTTGGGGTTGTCGAACGGGCGCGGCGACTGCAGATCCACCACGCCGCCCATCCCCCCTTCGGGCAGCTCGGCCAGCGGGGACTTGTAAAAGTCGATGCGGCCAAACAGTTCGGAGGCGAACACGTCGTAGTTGAAGCCGCGCGCCGCGCTGCCAATGGTCGATGTCGACGTGGTGTTGACCGGGGCGCCGTTCAGGGTCGTCACGGTGTAGTCGGTGGGCAGGCCGCGGATCGAGATGCGCTGGCCTTCGCCGGACGCTTCGTCGCGGTTCAGGATCACGCCCGGCACGCGCTGCAGGGATTCGGCCACGTTCGCCTCGGGGAATTTGCCGATGTCCTCGGCCACGATGGAGTCGCGCACGGCAATCGCCTGCTGCTTGAGGTTCAGGGCCTTCTGCAGGCTGGAGCGAAAGCCGGCGACGACCACGCTGGCCACCGGTTCATTCGGCGCCGCCGGCGCCGCATTCTCGGGCGCCGGGCCCGCTTGCTGGGCATGGGCGGGGCCGTCGTACATAGCGGACAAGGCGACCGGCAGCAGGGTCGCGAGGACTGTTTTTTTCATTGTTTGTCTCCGTATTGTAGGTCTGTGGCCGGCTTGTCTCTCATCGGCTGTGGCCATGTGGTCACGTTACCATGTAATTTTCGTTTTTCAATAAGTCAACAATATTCGTTTTGGAAATGATCACGCAAGCCATTGAATCCGCACGAAAAAATCAAATTTAAATTATTTTCGAGCGATGTAGTATCGTGACCACATTTCCGGAATTTCATCATTTCGCGCCCATGTCCTTTGCTGACAGGCACTACAATTGACCTGTCAAAAAGAACCTGAACACGCTCATGCGCAAGACCAGCAAACTCAGTGAAGTGGCCGCACTGGCCGGGGTATCGCCGATCACGGCATCGCGCGCGATCCGGGGCGTCGGCTATGTGTCGGAAGCGGCGCGCGAGCGCATCATGGCCGCCGCCGCCCAGCTGAACTACACCCCGGACATGCTAGCGCGCCGCATGCGCGGCGACAAAAGCAAACTGATCGGCGTATTCGTCAACAACTACGGGTCGGTGGTCCTGCACGAGATCATCCGCACCATCAGCGCCATCGCGCGCCCTCAAGGCTACGACCTGGTGGTGTTCAACGCCGAACGCTTCGACCGGCCCGGACGCAGCGAAACCTGCGAGATGCTCAGCAAACTGTGCGACGGCCTGCTGCTGCTGCTGCCGAATGCAAACGATGGCTACCTGGACGTCGTCAACCAGCAGCGCTTCCCCTGCGTGCTGGTGAACTTCGACGCCAAGCCGATGAATGTGCCGGTGGTGGCGGTGGAAAACCGCATCGGCGCGCGCCGCGCGGTCGAACACCTGCTCGGTCTCGGCCACCGGCGGATCGGCTTCATCGCCGGCACCAGCGCCACCGGCCAGAGCGCCGAACGCTTCCTCGGCTACACCGACGCCCTGAATGCGGCCGGCATCGACGTCGATCCGGCCTTGTGCGTGGAGGGAGCCTTCAACCAGACCGGCGGCTACTCCGCCACCGAGCGGCTGCTGGCCCTGCCCGTGCCGCCCACCGCGATCTTCGCGGCCAACGACGAGATGGCGTTCGGCGCCATCGACGCCGCCGCCAGCCGCGGCATGGCGGTGCCGCGGGACCTGTCGGTGATCGGCTTCGACGACATCCCCACCTCCAGCTACGTGTTCCCCAAGCTGACCACCATGCGCCAGCCCTACGATGCGATGGCCGAGCGCGCCGTACGCGAAGTGCTCGACCTTATCGAAGGCAAACCCTGGCATGCGCGCCGGATCGCCTTCCCGATGGAGCTGATGCTGCGCCATTCGACGGCGCCGCTGGGCACGCGCCAGGGCGGCTAGGCATGAAAGCCGCCAGGATCGCGGGCCTGGCCATCACCCTGCCCGGCGCGGGGCTGCTGG
>JBKHWY010000126.1:0-10150 GCA_046566285.1 Gammaproteobacteria bacterium
ACCTCGCATGGGAGGATTTCGCCGCCGTTCCGGAATCCTATGCCACGGCCTGGACGGCGCTGCACGAGAACATGGCCTTCAAGCCGGGCGACGTTGTCCTCATCCGCGGCGGCACCTCCGCGTTGGGACAGGCGGCCATCAACATCGCCGCGCGGACCACGGACACGGTCGTCATCGCCAGCACCCGCAATGCCGACAGTGCGGACCTGCTGCGCAGCCTGGGCGCGCGTCACGTGCTCATCGAAGACGGCGCCGTCAGCCACGCCGTGCGCGCGCTGTATCCCGATGGGATCGACAGTGTCATGGACATTGTCGGCAACAGCACGCTGCTCGACTCGCTCAAGGCGGTGAAGAAGGGCGGCGTCGTTTGCAATGCGGGATTCCTGGGCGGTGGCGCGCCGATCTCCTTCAACCCGCTGGCCGACATGCCCTCATCGGTCAACCTGAACTTCTTCGCGAGTTTCAACTTAGGGTCGAAAGACTTCCCCTGCTCACGCATTCCGATGCAGGACATCCTCGACAAAGTCAGCCAGGGCATCTACCAGGCCAAGCCCAAAGCGGTGTTCGGTTTTCACGAACTCCGCGCCGCCCACGACCTGATGGAATCGGACACGGTGCGCGGAAAAATCGTGGTGCGGATGGGGGACGCTGGCGCGGCTGCCTGAGCTTACGGCCAGTCGTACTCCATCTGGCGCGCGGTCGCTTCGGCGGCCTGCTGGCCGAGGATGCGCGCCACCAGGTGCAGGCTCATCTCGATACCGGCCGAAATCCCCGCCGAGGTGACGATGCGGCCGTTGTCCACGAACTTGACGTTCTCGCGTACTTCCAGCTGAGGAAAGTGCTGGCGCAGCAGACCGATATCTTCCCAGTGCGTGGTGCAGGCCAGGCCGTCCAGCATGCCCAGTTTGGCCAGCAGGAAGGCGCCGGTGCACACCGAGGCCACCAGCGCCGCGCCTTCTGCCGCGCGGCGAATCCACGCCAGCGTGGGCGCGTCGTTGATGACGGTGGTGACGACCCCGCCGGGGACGATCAGGAGGTCCACGTCACTGGCCTGGGCATAGTCCAGGTGGGGCACCACGCCCAGGCCGTGGCGTGCCCGGATGGGTTGGCCGCTCGCGCCCACGATCGACACCCGGAACGGGGTGGCCTCATGGATGCGCGCGGCGACCGAGAACACTTCGAAGGGACCGGCGAAGTCGAGCACTTCGATGTCGGGGAAGGCCAGGATGCCAACGTGGAGCTGGCCGGTGCGCACGTAGCGCTGTTCGATGGTTTCAAGTGGGGTATGCATCGCTTCTCCTTGTGGATGAGCGAGCATTGTGCGCGGGGACGCGCAGCGGCGACAGGCGGTTTACAGACAAGCTTCCCGGTTTTCCTGCCGCTTGACCCATTCATCGTTCAGCGGCAGCGCGTGTCGTCCCATGCAGGCCCGACGCCCTGCGTGCCTTTCGCCCTGCTCGGATTCCTGTAGCAAGTTTGCTACTCGTTCATGCATCACTAACGCATGACCGAAACATTTAGGTAATATTGCATATTTAGCCATTCCGTATTTTCGGACTGACAAAATGAGCCTACCCCTGATAGTAATGGGCGACCGAACGAGCCATGGCGGCACCGTTATTTCCGCCGACCTCACTTTCGACATCAACGGGAAGTGTGTCGCTCGAGTAGGTGACTTGACGGTCTGTCCAAAATGCAAAGGAACGTTCCCAATAACTTCGGGTGCCAGTGATCTGGTCGATGGCGCCGGCAATGCATATGCCCGTCATATGGATGAGACCGCCTGCGGAGCCAAGCTGATATCAAGCCAAATGACCACTTTTTGGGAAAATAATTCCTCAGAGGGCAGTGCTGGCGCCGAGCCAGACGATACACCTGTTATCAACGCTGCTGAGATCGCAGCACCGACATCATCCGGCGTTTGCCTCGACTGCCTGCTGAAGGCAGCCGTTGGCGGCAGCGCAACTGTCGTTCGGGAGTGAGCGTGATCGATGTCGTGGAACGCTTGTCGCACTTGCGTCGGGAGACGGAATCAATACGCTTGTATGCCTTAGTTGACGGAGTCCAATATCGCGCCCGCCGTGGCGAGCCGATGAAAAATGCTCCCGGCCGCTATCCATTATTCGAAGGAACGGCCGACGCGCCGCTTGCGCACGCCGGCCCTTGGCTGATCGACGCCGACATCGCAGGTCAAGATTGCACTGCTGAGCTTGCGGCGCTTGAACGCGAGGCGCCAGCAGTCACTTGGCTCATGACACCCCAAGACCTCATCGGCCTCGCGCAACTGCTTCAACTGAATCTGGACATCAAGCTGCCCGATGGGCGCATCGCGATGATCCGTTTCTGGGACCCTCGGGTGCTGGTGTCCTTGGTAGAGGTGCTAACGGCCGAGCAACGTTACGCTTTTTTTGGCCACATCCATGAGTGGCACTTGCTACATGACGAGCGCCGCGTTTGGATTGGGAGGCGCCGTGATAACGCTTAGCGAAACGCAATGGTCTCAGCTTAGAGCACGGGATGGTCAATCTTTTGTGAATGCTGTCTGCGACGGGTTCACGAGCAGCCATCAAGAGACGGCAGCTCCAGCCAACCGCCAGCAGATACTAGCCAGGATGCAGGTAGCCTACGAGTATGCGATGCACCTGAATTTTTCCTCCACACCCCATGTCGTCCACCTCCTGTACTTTGCAGCCAATGCCCCCGGCCTTTTCAATGAGCCTGCGGTCAACGCACAGCTGCGCAAGCCCGGTGCCACACCGGAACAAAGGTTGGATGATCTGCTGGCTGTGGTCGCAGTGGAACTTGATCGATTAGAAGAGGGATTGTAATGGCTGCACTTGCCGGGCCGTTGCTGGGTGCCGCCGCTAGAGCTGCGGCGCAGCGCGTCGTTGCTGGCGTTGTCGCAGGTGCGGCGGCGGGCGTGACTGCCGAAGCGGTCAAAGATGCACGCAAACGTCAGGATGAGGCCGAGAAAGCACGATCGGCGCCAATTGCGCGGGCGGAAGTGCAGACAAAAGCGAAAGCAGAGAAGTGCAAGGAATGTCCGCCTGATCGCGGCGTGGTTATCATGCGGAAGACTGCCGGCTGGTCAGAACTGAGCATCGCCTATCAGGCGCGCATTGGAGGCATGCCAGTGGTAACCGGGGCAATTACCGAATGGTTGTATAACGGGATTGCCTTCGACGGTTTTGACTCGAGCCAGTGTTTATTGAAGGAGGCAAAAGCCCGGTATGACCAGTTTTTTGACCGGTGGGGAGCACCTCACGTCTGGTGGGAAGAGGGGGCCGACAACTTGATCAATGAAGCGATGCAACAAGGCGCAGCCGCTGTGCCGCGCCCTCCTACCCGCTTGCGCTGGCACTTCATGGAACCGCTGAGCTACCGCTATTTTTCGCTTATCATTCAAGCGGCCCATCCTGATGTAGAAGTCGCATACCTGCCATGACCCCATCACTCCCGACCCTTGAGCTGCAATACCGCCGCCGAGCCAATGAGCTGCCTAGTGTTGAGGTGCAATTGGGTGAGCTGTTTCTCTTTTCGAAGGCTATCCAAGGTTATTCACCCTTGCTCAGCGAGTGGTTTCTAACCTCGGATAAGAGCGTCAACGACGCCCTTTTGTACCCTGCGTTTGACCCAAACGGTCCGACATCTGCGGCGCTCGCCGTAATCAGCACCAAAACCAAGAAAGCGAAAGATATTCGCTCGATCTCCGTATGGAACGGCGCGGAAAATGATGAGGATGGCGCTGTTCTTTCATCGCGCTGCAATATCTTGGGCCGCCCTGATGCTGTGAAATTGGGGCTACGCCTTCAGCCTGAAGTCACCGCCTGGAAAACAGCTGCGCAATGGGTGCAGGCGGCCGCATCAATCTGGCCAGCACAGTTCGCTTCATTCGGTCCGCTCTGGTATAACGAAAAAAAAGTATTCAAGGACCGGCCAGGGGTCGGCTGGTTGCTCTACCTTCCCCTAACAATTACGGCACAACAGCTTCCTGACGCTCGCATGCTGGTTCCCGTCATGGGCAATAATAAAGCGCGGCTTGGTACCATCATCGTCAGCGTGATAGACGGGCCTTTTTCTCTGGACAACCCAGACCACGTTCGGGTTGCTAACGATATCGAAATTCGCTTAGTCGACCAAGATCTGTTGCCGCGTTTTGCTGAGTTGTGAAGCGCACGTGACCGTCTACAAGCGCAAACCGATCTTTCGATTCCAACAGCAGCGTCTGCCGGACTTTCGCAGCATAGTGGGGCCATCCAGGTTATACCGCATAAGCAAGTGGAGCCCTTCAGGTACGAAGGCCGAGCATCGCGAATGCCGGCCCCATCTGAATCGTGCTTAGGCCGGCCTCGATCCCGCGTTCAGGTGATAAGCCACCAGCGCGTTCGCGTGCCCGTGTCCAAGGCCGTGCTCGGCCTTCAGCCAGTTGACCATGTCCATGTGCTTGACGTGGCCACAGGAGTCGAGCAGGCCAAACCAGTGCGAGACAGGCTGGCCATACTTCTTTTCGACGGATGGGAAATAGGACGCAGGTCCTTTTGGCTTGTCGTTGTCAGTCATGAGTCACCCGCTGTTTCAGTTTGAGGGAAAGTTGAGCGCACAAATTCGTCGCCCAACCGGACGACGAACGAGGTGCGACAAAATCGACAAGCTGCCTGTCCCTACGCGCTTACTGCATCAACTCCCGAATCATCTTGACCGGCGCACTGCCGTAGCTGAGTAGCTGCTCATGGAAAGCCTTCAGGTCGAAGCGTGGACCCAGGGCCTGCTTGCGCTGCTCGCGCAGTTCCATGATCTCGCTGTAGCCGCTGAAGTAGCTGGTCAGCTGGACGGAACTGACCTTCACCCGGTTCCACTTCTCGTCGGCCTCGCTGCGGGTCTGGAAGGCCTGGCGCATCAGCAGATCCTTCGCCTGCGCTTCGGCCATGCCCAGCACGTGCACGGAGTAGTCGAGGATGGTGTTGGTGACGGTGCGCAGGTTCCACTTCGAGTACATCAGCCACATCTCGGGCGTGTTGTCGCCGTAGCCCGATTCGAGCATCATGCGCTCGCCGTACACGGCCCAGCCTTCCACCATCGCGCCGTTTCCGAACAGGGACTTGATCAGCGACGGCGACTTGTTGGCATACACCAGCTGGGCGTAATGGCCGGGGATGGCTTCGTGGATGTTCAGCACCTGCAGCATCCACTGGTTGTATTCGCGCAGGGTGCTTTCGGCCTGCTCGGCCGTCAAGCCGTCCAGCGGGGTGACGTTGTAGTAGGTGCGGTCCTGTGGACGGTAGGGCCCCGGCGCGTCGATGCTGGCGCCGGCCACGCCGCGCTGGTACAGGGGCGTCTCGCGCACCACCAGCGGGCGCTTGGGGTCGAGCGTCAGCAGGTTGTGCTGGGTGACCCAATCCTGCAGTTGCGGGATCTGGCGCCGGATCTCGGGCACGAACTGCTCGCGCGCCACGTGGCTGGAGGACAGGCGGTCGATCACCATGCCGATTTTGGCGAAGCGGTCGGACGGCTTGGCCGCGCCGCCCATGTACTTGGGCCAGAGTTCGTCGGCCAGTCCGCTCATGCGGGCCAGCAGTTCTTCACGCGCCGCCAGCGCCTTCTGGTAGGTCTGCTCGGCGCTCGCGCCGGCCTGGATCTCGTAGCCGAACTTCTGCTCGTACAGCGCCTTGCCCAGCCTGAACGAGCGCCCGCCGCCGCTGGCCTGCTGGCTGGCGTCGAGCGCGGTCAGGTAGTCGGCAAAGCCGACCAGCGCGGCGCCGGCGTTGGCGATGCGGGTGGCGAACAGGTTCTTCTCGCCGGGCGTGAGGATCGATTCCTGCGCAGCCTTGCCCAGGTCGGCCAGCACCACCAGCACGCCGGGGGTCTGCATCAGCGCCAGCTGGATGTGCTCGTGGCTGGGGTTGACCAGGCTGGCCTGTGCGGCCTGGTAGTAGGCCGGCACGTTGGCCAGGCGTTTCAGGATGGTGCGCAGGCGCTGCGGGCGCGATGCGTATTCGGACGAGATGATGAGATCAAACGGCTGGGCGATGTTGTACAGCGCCGGGTTCCACTCGAATTCGCGCAGGGTGGTGAGCTCCCAGCGGTCGGCCTCCAGCTTGTTCTGCACCAGGGCCAGGTCGGTGCGCTGGCGGGTGGACAGCTGGCGCGGGTCGAAGCGCTTGAACTTGGCCAGCCATTCGTCGGTGAAGGCCAGCTGCTGGGCGCGCGTGGCGGCGCTGGGGATGGTGAGGTTGGCGGCGCCGTCGAACTTGCCGTTGACGACCGCTTCTTCCGGGTACAGGCGCCACAGGGCGGTCAGGAACTGCATGGACGTGACGTTGAACTGTCGGTCCTGGCGCCGTTCGGCCACGGCCGGTTCGGCGGCGACAGCCGCCGGACGCTCTTCGGCCACGGGCGCCGCGCCGGCGGCGCGCGCGTCCTTGGCTGCAGGCGCCTTCTTCGACTTCGATTTGCCGCCCTTGGCCACCTTGCCGGCATGCGGCGCTGTGCCCCGTGACGCCTTCTTCGCCTTGGCGGCGTCGGCGGGAGCGAGCGCGAAGGCGCCCAGCACCAGGGCCAGCGCGATTTTCGTTTTCATCATTGGATCAAAGCCTCATGTCGATACTTGGTGCGCCGGCCGGCTCAGTCGACCGCGCCGGCGCGAATCATGTCCTGGTGCCGCGCCGACAGGATACCCACGGCATCCTTGCCGCGCGCGATATGGGTTAATACGATTTCACTGCTCTTGGTGAAGCGGTGCCCGATGCGCACCGTGTACGAGCGCGTCGCCCAGCTCCAGAAGCCGTTCATGAAGGTGGCTTCGTCCATGTCGCGCCACTTCACGCCGGTAATGCCCTTCTTCCAGGGCAGCACGCCGGAATACACCCATACGCCGATGTCGTCGTAGTACAGCTGCACGCTGCGCACCAGCAGGAAGCGGTAGCCCACCACCAGGGCGGAGCCGACCAGCACGATGGCCGCGGCGATGTCATTGACCATGAACGCCAGCGGCAGGGCGCCGAAGAACAGCACGGCGGCCAGCAGCGCCAGCCCGGCATACGCCACCCACGACTTCACGCCCACCACCTGGGCCTGCGCGGGCATGGCGATTGCGCTGTCCTGTACCTGTTCCATGCTACTTCCCTCCACGATGCGTCACGGCTTCATGCCTTATGCCTTCATGCCTTCTTCGAGCATGCGCAGCATATCAGAGGGCGACATGCGGGCGGCCAGATCGCTGCCGTCGAGCAGGCTGTCGGCCAGGTCGCGCTTGTGCTTGTGCAGTTCGACGATGCCTTCCTCGATGGTGTGGCGCGCCACCAGGCGGTAGATGGTCACCGGGCGCTGCTGGCCCATGCGGTGGGCGCGGTCCGAGGCCTGGTCTTCCACCGCCGGGTTCCACCATGGGTCCATGTGGATCACGTAGTCGGCCGCGGTGAGGTTGATGCCCACGCCGCCCGCCTTCAGGCTGATGAGGAACAGGTCCCCCTCGCCGGCCTGGAAGGCGTCCACCCGGCGCTTGCGTTCCTGGATCGAGGTGGCGCCATCCAGGTACTGGTAGGCGATGCCGCGTTCGTCCAGGTGCTGGCGGATCAGCGTCAGGTGGTCGACGAACTGGGAAAACACCAGCACCTTGTGGCGGTTGGCCAGGAGGTCGTCGACCAGGTGCGCAAACACCGTCAGCTTGCTGCTCTGGAGCTGCAGTTCGGGCGCCACCAGCGCGGGATTGCAGCAGGCGCGCCGCAGCCGCATCATCTCGGCCAGGATCTGGATCGACTTCTGGCTGTCCGGCTGCTCGAGCGCGGACAGGTTCTGCAGCGCTTCGCGGCGCAGGTTTTCGTACAGGGCGGTTTCTTCCTGCGTCAGTTCAACCGGCAGCAGGATTTCGGTGCGGGCCGGCAGTTCGGTCAGCACCTGCGCCTTGGTGCGGCGCAGGATGAAGGGCGAGATCAGGCGCTTCAGGCGCGCGCGCACGGCCGCTTCGAGTTTCTTGTCCTGGCCTTTCTCGATCGGAGCGGCAAAGCGCAGGTTGAACTGCTCGCTGGTGCCCAGGAGGCCGGGGTTCAAAAAGTGGAACAGGTTCCACAACTCGCCCAGGTGGTTTTCCAGCGGCGTGCCGGTGGCGGCCATGCGGAAGTCGCCGGACAGCGCCATCACCGCCTTCGAGCGCTTGGTGGCGGTGTTCTTGATGGCCTGCGCTTCGTCGAGCACGATGGTATGCCAGCGCCGGCCGGCAAACAGCGGCGCTTCCAGCTGAAGCAAGCCATAGCTGACGATGACGACGTCAAAAGCGTCGGCGTTTTCGACCATCTGCTTGCGCTCGCCCGGCCCGAACAGCTTGATGTTCAGGGTGGGCGCAAAGCGCGCCGCCTCGCTGACCCAGTTCATGCACACCGAGGTGGGCGCCACCACCAGCGTCGGCCCGTTTGGGGCGCGCGACAGCATCAGCGCCAGCGCCTGCAGGGTCTTGCCGAGCCCCATGTCGTCGGCCAGGCAAGCGCCCACGCCCCAGTTGGCCAGGCGCGCCAGCCATTCGAAGCCTTCGCGCTGGTAGTCGCGCAGCTCGGCCTGCAGGGTGCTGGGCAGCTCGGGCACGAAGGCGCTGGTCGCCGACAGCCGCTCCAGGTGGGCGCGCCAGGTCTTGTCGGCGTCGACTTCGCCCGCCTCCCCGGCCAATTCTTCCAGCGCGAAGCTGGCCAGCGGATGCACGCGCAATCCGGCGGCCGCAGGGTCGCCAAAGGCGGACAGTTCCACCAGGCGGCGGTGCAGTTCATGGGTGAGGGCGAGGAACTGGTTGTCGCCCAGTTCGACGAAGCGCCCGCGGCTGGCACGCACCTTGTCCAGCAGCTCGCGCAAGTCCATCACGCGCGTCTCGTCGATCTGCACCTCGCCGCTGACGGCGAACCAGTCCTTGTCGCGCTTGATCTTCAGGCGCACCGACCTGGAGTTGGCCTTTTTCGCCACCCGGAAGGCTTCGCCTTCGGGCCAGGCCACCACCACCGTGGGCGGGTCGTGCGCGTCCACCTGGGCCTGCAATTGCTCGAGCAGCTCCAGGCAGTCGAGCGGCTGGGCCAGCAGCCATTCGCCGTGATCCTCTTCGCCCTGTTCGAGCGCCAGGCAGGCGCCCACCAGCTGGCGCTCGGCTTCGCGCTCCGCGTTCAGGTTGCGCCGGGCCGCCGTACGCACGCCATTGACGTCGGCGATCACGCTCTCGGCCCCTTCGCCGGGGGCGTAGTAAGCGCCGGCGTCGGGGAGCGGGCGCACCAGCACCTGCATGGACAGGCCGTGCTGGTAGGGCAGCAGGTGCACGTGCAGGCGCGCGTCGGCCTGCACCTGTTCGATGTCGGCCGGGCTGCCGCCGATGTCCGACTGCACGGTGACGATCGAGGAGATCGCGCTGATGGCCTTGAGCACGCGCTGCTCGGCCTCCAGCGGCACCACCAGGCCAGCGCCGACGATGGCGCCGATGCGGCGGTGTTCATCCTTGATGCGCACCACGCGCAGGCGGTTGGGGGATTCGCGCGCGATCATCACCTCTTCATCGGTGTCCAGGCCCTCGGGCAGCAGGCTGATGGTGACCTGGCCGCCCTTGGCCTTGACCATCAGCTCCGGTTCGCCCGGCAGCAGTTCCACCCGCGTGCCCGGGTCGTTCATCCAGAACAGCAAGGGGTGGCCGACCAGCGCCGCCACGGCGGCTTCCTCGTCCAGCTCGTAGCTCGCCCCGCTGCGCGCATAATAAGGCTGCACTTTGGCGGTGGCGATCACCATCAGGTCGTGCTGGGTGACGAATTCGAGCGCGGCCCCTTCTTCGGCCAGGCGCTTGATGCTGACGGGCCGCCCGCGGCTCCAGCCGCCTTGCGCATCGCGCTTCTGTTCACGCGGCTCGATGGCGGTCATGCCGTAATTCGGGTCGAAACGCAGCATCCACACCAGGCGCGATTCACGCACGGCTTCCACGTTCACGGCCGGCTGCAGGTTGATGAGGGCATTGAGCTGGCGCTCCCACGGCTCTTCGCGTTCCAGCCAGCCGGTCATGTCGGCGAAGCGGTGCTGCTGGCGCAAGGCGATGGCGCGCTGCTCGTGCACGAGGCCGCCCGGCCCGCCCAGGCGGCCCAGCAAGCCCGCCAGCTGGGCCGAGATCAGGTCGAAGCCGGCGCGCTCGGAGGCGTCC
>JBKHWY010000127.1:0-10088 GCA_046566285.1 Gammaproteobacteria bacterium
CCATGGCGCGCGCGCTGTCCGCATAGGCCGGAGAGACGCCGGGCGAGGCGCCGCAATACACTGCAATTGCTTTCATGTGAATCCGAATGATTAGAAATGAGACTGCCGGGACTACCGGGACTGCCTACTTGAGCTGCTTGAGGTATTCCTCGGACAGCTTCTCGAACAGCAGGCGGGTGTCGCCGCGCAGGCAGGGACCGAGCTGCGCCAGCACCTGGTAGCAGCCGCGCGCCAGCGCGTCGGCCATGGCCTGCTGCTCGGTGTACTTGCGCGGATTACGCACGTATTCGTAGGACAGCCAATAGGTCGCCACCACCACCATATTGGTGGCCATCGCTTCGATCTGGGCGTCGGAGGCTTCCAGCGATTTTTCGCGGCGCAGGTCTTCGCACAGCTGGGTGGCCACCTTGATCTTGTGCGCCAGGATCTCCTTGAACTGCAGCTCGAGCTTGCGGTTGCGCGACAGCAGGTCGTTCAGGTCGCGGTAGAAGAAACGGTAGCGCCAGATCAGTTCGAACATATAGTGCAGGTACAGCCACACGTCCTCGATGTTGGAACTGCGCCCGGCCGGCACCTTCAGCATGCGCCCGATCTCGGCTTCGAACTGCGCGAAGATCGAGTTGACGATGTCGTCCTTGTTGCGGAAGTGGTAGTACAGGTTCCCCGGCGAGATGTTCATCTCCTCGGCGATCACGGTGGTGGTGATGTTCGGTTCGCCGAACTCGTTAAACAGCCGCAGCGACAGTTCGAGGATGCGCTCGCGCGTACGGCGCGGCGCTTTCTGCGTGCTCTTGGCGGGCGCCTGCGGCGCGTTCGATTCCATGCTAGGTGCTCTCTCGTTTAGGTGTGCGCCCCGTGGTCTTCGCCACGGTCTTCTTCGCCACGGTCTTCTTCGCGGCGCTGGTCTTCGCTGCGCCGGTCTTCGCTGCGCCGGTCTTCGCTGCGCCGGTCTTCACTGCGCCCCTGCGCGCCGCTTCGCGCGTGAGCGTCTCCACGGTCTGCGGCAAGGCCTCGACCTGCGCGCGCAGTTCATCAAGGTCATGGTGGGTCGGCACCGCCATGGCCGCCAGTGCGCGCGCCACCCGGTCCTCGAACATCTGCTCGAGCGCGTGCCAGGACGACGGCAGCTCGCCGTCCTGCGCGCGCGCACGCTGCCGGGCGCTGCCTTCGCTCACCAGGCGGACAAACGCCCGGTCGCCCTCCTCCTGCGCTTTCAGGAAGGCGCCCAGGCCGGCCTGCCAGATCTGCTGCGGCGAGATGCGCGCGGCATCGGCCAGCGGCGAGTCGCCTGGATGGTCCGGTTTCCCCTTCTTGGGCATGGCATTCTCCTGCAGAACTTGACGAGCTGATTGGCTGATTTTATGCCGAAAGCGGGCAGCGGCGCGGCCTTCAGCGCGCCGGGCAGCTCACGGTCCACAGGTCGAGCGCGGCGCCGGCGCGGCGCATCCACACGCGCACCTCGGCGGGCGCGCCGGTGATGCCGCCGCGGTACACCAGCGCCGCCATCTGCTCGTGCGTCGGCCCCGGTTCGCCCACGTCCAGCGCGGCCAAGGTGAACGGATACGAGCGCGCCACCGCGCAGGCGCTGTTCCCGGCCATGACCAGGCGGGCGTTGGCCAGCAGCGCGCCCTGGCGCTCCAGCAAGGCCAGCACATCGCTGTCGGGCATGCGCTGCGCCAGCTCCACGGCATTGTCCCCGTGCGCGCAAGCGCCCGGCTCCAGCCAGGCCACCGTGCGCGGCGCGGCCGCGCTCCAGCTTTTGGCCAGGCTGGCATCGATGCGCTCGGCGCGGCACAGGGTGCGCAGGCCGCGCACGGGATTGCGCAGCACGCGCGCCTCGACGCGCCAGGGCGCGCCGGCATCGGCCCGGGTGATGCGCCACTGGGGCGCTGGCGCCGGCCCCTCGGGAAAGCGCTTCTGGACGAAGGCCTGGAACGAGGCCAGCTCCTGGGTGGACGGTGCGCGCTGCTCGTCAGCTCGGTCAGCCTGGACAGCCTGGGCGGCGCCCGCCAGCAGCAGCGCCGCCGCCAGGAATCGATGCATCGGTACGGTCATGCGGGCATTATACGGATTGGGATCGGGACTGGGAGCCGGACCGCGGCCGGGAGCGCGCGCGGCGCGCAAGCGCCAGCGCCAGCAGGCCCTTGGCCGTATAGATGACGATCAGGGTGCCCATCAGGTCGCCGGCCGCCATCACCAGGAAGTCCAGCAGCAGCGGGCCCTTGTCGCCGCGCATCCAGTACCAGCTGTTCAGGAGCGCGGGACTGGCCAGCGAATAGGCCAGCACGCACGCCAGCAGGCGCCGGCCGGTGAGGTTGGCCAGCGAGGCCTGCAGGCCGTACAGGCGGCGCGCGCCCAGGTACACCAGATAGGGCGCGGTGGTGGAGAGAATGCCGGCCATGAAGGCGCGCACCCAGTCGTCCGGAAAGAACAGCAGGAAGCAGGACAGCCAGGAGACGATCAACAGGCCAACGGCGCCCGCCTCGGCGAACAGCAAGGTGCACAGCAGGCGCATCCCGGCGGGCAGGTAGATCCAGTTGATCCCGCGCGCGAATTCGAGCGGACGCAGCAGCAGCTCGTTCAGGCCCAGCATGGCTGAAAACAGCAGCACGGTGGCGGCGATCATGTATAAATTCAGCCGGAGTTGCGCCATGGGTCCCTGGTGTAGAATGGCGCCGAGCAGTGCGGCGCACGCCATTATAACAAGCCGCACTGACGTGTTGACAACCAACACCTGTGATTGTCAGTCGATGAATACACCTACCCGCCCGGCGGACATCTACCTGCGTTTCCTGCACCTGGCCGAGGCACTGCGTTCGCTGCCCGCCCTGCCGCCCCTCGATCCGCTCGAGGAACGCATCCTCGCGCTGGTGGCGCGCGCCAATGGCGAGCGCCTGTCGGTGCGCGACATGATGGGACACACCGAGTTCGGCGCGCCGGCAACCGTGCATGCGCGCCTGAAATCCATGCGCGCCAAAGGCTGGATCACGCTGGCCGACACCGACGACGCGCGCCGCAAGCAGGTGGAATTGACCCAGGCTGCGCTGCAACATTTCGACAAATTGTCCAACTGCCTGGTGCAGGCCGCCAAGGGCGAAGGCTGAAAGGTTGCAGCGCACAAAAGGAAAACGAAAAGCGGGCGCGTCTTTACTGAACGTTCTATAATCTGGAGCAGTTCAGTTGAAGGAAATGCCGATGCACGCCCGCCTGCCGTACGCGAAAGTCCGCCTGTCCGCCGCCATCGACCGCTTCCTCACCGCCCAAACCCGCCAGGACAAAGCCGCCGCCGCGCGCTGGGTCAGCGCATGGGCCCACTTCACCGAGCTCTACACCAGTGAAGGACTGGAACGCCGCAGCCGCCATTCGCAGGCGCTGAGCAAGTTTCTTTGACGGCGCGGCACGCGCACCCGCTGCATCGCCTCACTGCATCGCCACCCGAAGCGTGCGCCCTTCGGCCGGCACGGCAAACCTGGCCGCATCGAATGCGGGCGGCCCCATCACCGCTTTCGCATCGTTACTGAAGGCATAGGCCTCGGTCGGGATGCCGATGAGATTGGCGTCCAGCTTGCCGTTGCCGTTGGCATCGTGGTACAGCGCGAACGCATACTCCCCCGGCGCCACATCCTTGATGACCAGCACCGCACGGCCCGCGACCGCCGGCCCGGCCTGCTGGCGTCCACTCTTGAGGTAGGTGCCGGCATCCCGGTACAGCGTCACCATCAGCTGGCCCTGGGCCGATGTCACGCCGTCGATTTCAATGGTCAGGTCGCCCGCACGGGCGCCGGCGCACAGGGCCAGGCCAAGCAGGGTTGCGCATACAATACGCATGATGTCTCCTCGTGGTTGAAAGTGGCGCCAGTCTAGTGCGCCCTCCCCGGCTTGATGCGCAAATGCGACGAAACGCGGGCCATGCTCGCCAAGGCGGCAAAACACGCCGCCAAACGCAAGCGCCCGGCACCTTGGGCACGCAGGTGCGGCCGCGCTGGCTAGACTCGAAAATTTCCACCCATCACTGTGAGAATGCCATGTCCATCGTTCGTCCCCTGTTTGCCCTCGCGCTCGGCGCCTGCTTCCTTGGCCTGAATGGCTGCGGCGGCGGCGGCGAAACCCCGCTTCCCGCGCCCCCCGCGCCAGCACCGGAGATGCCCACGCGCGCACCCGTGCCGCTCACTTCCGGCATCACCATCGGCACCCCCGCCTGGCCGGAAGGCTCGAGCGCCAGCGGCGCCACCGGTCCGACTCCGATGGCCGGCGTTAGCTGCCTGGTGAACGAAAGCTATCATGTGCACGCGCACATCTCGCTATTCAAGGACGGCGTCCAGCTGGCCGTGCCCGCCAACATCGGGCTGCGCGGCTGCGCCTTCGAGCTGCATACGCACGACGAATCGGGCATCGTGCACGTGGAAACCAATGTCGCCAAGCCGTTCACGCTGGGGCAGTTCTTTGCCGTGTGGGGACACGAGCTCAACGCCACCGGCGTGGCTGGCATGCAAGGTAATGTGGAGGTATGGGTGACCGACGAGGGCAAGGCCCCCGCCAAGGTGACGGGCTTTGCCGGCCCTGCGGACTTTGCGGCCGCGCGTGCGGTGGAGCTGGTGCAGCACCGCGAGATCGCCATCGTGGTCGGGGCGCGGCCGGCCGCGCTGCCGACCTACACCTGGACCGGCGGGTACTAGACCCGCCAGGGCCGGCGCTACAGCGGGAAGCTGTCGCCGATCGCCCCGTTGCGCAGGGACGCCGGCAGCAAGGCGTCCGGCAGGTCCTGGTAGCAGATCGGCCGCAGGAAGCGCGCAATGGCCAGCGTGCCCACCGAAGTGATGCGCGCATCGGACGTGGCCGGGAATGGCCCGCCGTGCACCATGGCGCTGGCCACTTCCACCCCGGTCGGGTAGCCGTTCACCAGGATGCGCCCGACCTTCTCTTCCAATTGCGGCAAGAGCTGCTGCGCCAGCGGCAGGTCGGCGTCGTCCATCTGCAAGGTGGCCGTCAACTGCCCTTCCAGGTGGCCCAGCACCTGTTCGATGGTGGCCAGATCCGGGCAGCGCACCACCACCGACGAGGCCCCGAACACTTCGTTGTGCCAGACCGGGTCGGCCAGGAAGTCGCTGGAGTCGACCAGCATCAGCGCCGCCTGGCATTCGTGCGGGCCCACGGCCGGCTGGCCGCGCACCACCTGCTTGAGCGCGCCGTGCTGGGCCAGCTTCTCGGTCTGCTGGGTGAACACGCCGTGGATGGCGGGCGTGAGCATGGTGGTGGCCGGGGATGCCCGGACCGCATCCGATGCGCTGGCCATGAAGGCGTCGAAGCCGGGGCCGTCGATGGCCAGCACCAGCCCGGGATTGGTGCAGAACTGGCCCGATCCCATGGTCAGCGATGCGACAAAGCCCTTGCCGATGGACTCCGCGCGCGCGGCCAGCGCCGCCGGCAGCAGGATCAGGGGATTGATGCTGCTCATTTCAGCGAATACGGGAATCGGTTCCGGGCGCGCCGCCGCGATGCGCATCAGGGCCTGGCCACCGCCGCGCGAACCGGTGAAGCCCACCGCCTTGATGCGCGGATCGGCCACCAGCGCGCCGCCCAGTTCGATGGAGGCGCCGGCCAGCAGCGAAAACACGCCTTCGTGCAGGCCGCAATCGCGCACCGCCTTCTGCACCGCGCGTCCCACCAGTTCGGAGGTGGCCGGATGGGCCGGGTGGGCCTTGACCACCACCGGACAGCCGGCCGCCAGCGCGGAGGCGGTATCGCCGCCCGCCACCGAGAACGCCAGCGGGAAGTTACTGGCCCCGAACACGGCCACCGGCCCGATGCCGATGTGGCGCAGGCGCAGGTCCGAACGCGGCAGCGGCTGGCGATCCGGCAGCGCGGGATCGTGGCGGATGCCGGCCCACTGGCCCGAACGCACCAGGTTCGCGAACAGGCGCAGCTGCCCCACCGTGCGGCCACGCTCGCCCTCGACGCGCCCGCGCGGCAGCCCGGATTCGCGCACCGTGTGCTCGATCAGGGTGTCGCCCAGGTCCAGGATATTCGCTGCGATGCGTTCCAGAAAGGCGGCGCGCGCCTCGTTGCCGCTCTCGCGGTAGCTGCTGAAGGCTTGGGCGGCCAGCGCGCACGCCAGGTCCACCTCGTACTTGCCGGCGCCGGTGAACGCCGGCTCGAGCGCCTTGCCGGTCGATGGATCGACACCGTGAAAGGGAGCCTCGCGGCCGGGCAGCTCGCGCTCGCCAATCAGCTGCATGCCGGTGATGGTGTGTGCGCTGGTCGTCATCGCATCTCTCCTGTGGGGTAGGACCTGTTGATCGCGCTAGTGATTATGACGCGGCATCTTCTCGGCCACGGCACGGTACTTGAGCGCACTTTCCATGCAGGCGCCGGTTTCCAGCTGGCCCACGGTGGCGCGGTAGATCTCCTGCCATGGGGTCTGGCTCTCCGGCACCGCCGGCAGCGGCTGGGTCTTGCGCTGGGCCCACTCCTCATCCGACACCAGCACATCGCAGGCGCCCTTGTTCAGGTCCACGCGGATGATGTCGCCGGTGCGCAAAAACGCCAGGCCGCCGCCCACCGCCGATTCCGGCGACGCGTTCAGGATCGACGGGCTGTCCGAGGTGCCCGACTGGCGCCCGTCCCCAAGGGTCGGCAGCGCCATCACGCCCTTCTTGATCAGGTGATCGGGCGGTTGCATGTTCACGACTTCCGCCGAACCGGGCCAGCCCACCGGACCGGAACCTCGGATCACCAGGATGCAGTTCTCGTCGATGTTCAGGCTCGGATCGTTGATGCGGTTGTGGTAGTCGGTGGAACCGTCGAACACGATCGCGCGCGCTTCGAACTGGCCTTCCTTGCCCGGCGTGGACAGGTAGCGTTCGCGGAAGGCATTGGAAATCACGCTGGTCTTCATGATGGCCCAGTCGAACAGGTTGCCCTTCAGGACCATGAAGCCGCCCTTGTCCATCATCGGCGCGTCGAACGGCTTGATCATCTCGCGGTCGCGCGACTCGCGCCCCACCAGGTTTTCCTTCATGGTCTTGCCGGTCACGGTCAGGCGGTTGGAGCGCAGTTTGCCCTTCTGCTCCAGCTCCCACATGATGGCGGGCACGCCGCCGGCGCGGTGGAAACGCTCGCCCAGGTACTTCCCGGCCGGCTGCATGTTCAAGAGCAGCGGCACGTCGTAGCCGTATTCCATCCAGTCGCTCTGGCTGATCTCCACGCCGGCGTGGCGCGCCATGGCCATGATGTGGGGCTGGGCGTTGGTCGAGCCGCCGATGGCGGCGTTGACGACGATCGCGTCCAGGAAGGCTTCGCGCGTCAGGATCTGCAGCGGCTTGATGTCGGCTTTCGCCAGTTCGACGATGCGCCGGCCGGTGTCGTAGGCCATCTGGCCGCGCTCGCGGTACGGCGCCGGAATGGCGGCGCAGCCCGGCAGCGACATGCCCAGCGCTTCGGCAATCGCATTCATGGTGGACGCCGTGCCCATGGTGTTGCAGTGGCCGGCCGAGGGGGCCGAGGCGCAGGCGATTTCCAGGAATTTTTCTTCGTTGATGGCGCCGGCGGCCAGCTGGCGGCGGCCCTTCCAGATCGCCGCGCCCGAGCCCACCAGCTCTCCGTCCAGGTGGCCGTCCAGCATGGGGCCGCCCGACAGCACGATGGCGGGAATGTCCACGGTGGCCACCGCCATCAGCTGCGATGGGGTGGTCTTGTCGCAGCCGGTGGTCAGGACCACGGCGTCGATCGGGTAGCCGTGCAGGATCTCGACCAGGCCCAGGTAGGCCAGGTTGCGGTCAATCGCGGCGGTGGGACGGCGGCAGTTTTCGAAGATCGGGTGCAGCGGGAATTCCATCGGAATGCCGCCGGCGTCACGGATGCCGTCGCGCACGCGCTTGGCCAGTTCCAGGTGGATGCGGTTGCAGGGCGACAGGTCGTTGCCGCTCTGGGCGATGCCGATGATGGGTTTGCCGGAGCGCAGCTCGTCCTGGGTGATGCCGTAGTTCATGAAGCGCTCAAGGTACAGCGCCGTCATGTCGATATAGTCGGGATTGTCGAACCAGTCCTGGGAACGGTAGCGGCGCTTGGCTGTCTGGTTGTTGTCGCTCACTTGGTAGCCTCAATCAAAAATTCGTGTTGCGCCAATCCTGGCGTGTCAGTTTGGAAGGTAAACAATGCACCAGCGAGGGGAAATTGGGCGCGCTCCTGGTCACTCAAGCCCTTCCAGGCCGTGGTCACGTAGGCCGTGCGCAGGTCCTCGCCGCCGAAGGCCAGCTTGGTGATGTTCGGTACCGGGAACTTCACCGTCTGCACCACCTCGCCCGCCGGGGAATAGCGGTCGATGCGGTGGCCGCGGAACATCGCGATCCAGATGAAGCCGTCGGCATCGACGGCCATGCCGTCCGGCCAGCCGGCATCAAGCGTGTGCACGAACACCCGCTTGTTGGACAGCTTGCCGTCCTCCACATCGAACTGGTACACGGTCTTGCCCAGCGTATCGGTATGGTACAGTGTCTTGCCGTCCGGGCTCATGGCCGGGCCGTTGGTGATGCGGTAGCCGGTGTCCTGCACCTGCACCTGGCCGTCCGCGCCCACGCTGTAGAGCGCGCCGGTGGGATCGCTTTCCGGGTCGTGCATGGAGCCGAACCACAGGCGACCCTGGTGATCCACGTAGCCGTCGTTGAACCGGTTATCCGCCAGCTCGGCTTCCACCGCGTGCAGCTGGCTGAAGCTGCCGGCCGCTTCATCGAAGCGGTGCACGCCGTCGCGCAGCGACGTGACCAGCCCGCCGCCCCCGTTTTGATCCTTGCACGGGACCACAAACGTGGCCTGGTTGGGCGCATCCCAGGTGCGGCGCTCGCTGCCGTCAAACGCGCAGCGATGGATCTTGCGCTCCTTGATGTCAACAAAATACACCGACTTGGACGGGGCGTGCCACATCGGGCCTTCGCCCAGGTGGGCGCCGACTTCCCACAGGACCTTGGGTTCGAAGAGGGTGCTCATGCGCCGTACCATCCCGCGTCGACCCAGTATTCGCGGCCCGTGCAGGCGCGCGCGTTATCGGAGGCCAAAAACAGCGTCAGCGCCGCCACGTCCTGCACTTCCACGCGCTGCTTGAGGAGCTGATTGTCCATGATGCGCTTGCCCTCTTCCGGACCGGTCCACAGGGCTTCCTGGCGCGGCGTGCGCACGGCGCCCGGGATGATGGTGTTGACGCGGATATTGGACGGGCCCAGGTCGCGCGCCAGGCCCCGGCTCATGCCCTCGATGGCCGCCTTGGCGGTCATGTACAGGGTCAGGTCGGGCAGCGCCAGGTGCCAGGAGATCGAACCGAAGTTGAGGATCACGCCACCGCCGGCCTTCGTCATGCCCGGGGCCACGGCCTTGGCCGCGAAGTACAGGTGGCGCAGGTTGACGGCCATGCGGTTGTCCCAATAGGCGCCATCGACCTTGTCGAGGGTGTGGCGGTCGTCGTTGGCGGCGTTGTTGACCAGGATCTCGACGGTGCCGTCCGCCGCTTCGATATCGGCGAAGACCTTGCCGACCATGTCCAGGTCCATCAGGTTGCAGTACACGAATTTGGGGGCGTGCTTGGCGCCTTGCGCCAGCTGCGCGGCCAGGGCTTCGGAGTCGGCCTTGGCGATGTCCAGGAAGGTCACTTTCGCGCCCTGCTGAACGAAAGCCGTCACGAGCTCGGCGCCGATGCCGGTGCCCCCGCCAGTGATGACGACGCGTTTGTCGGCCAGATTGGGATAGGTTGCGTAAATCATTTGGGTTGGGTTGGTCATGCTTTGCTCGTTAGGGTCAGGGCGGATACGGAATCAAATTCAATGTTGTAGTTTGCCGTCGTCCTGGCGCAGGCCTCGGCGGCCCCGCCAGGACCCATAGCGCGTTCGCTCAGAAGCACACTCTTTCTCTGCGCTGATGCGCTATGGATCCTGGCCTTCGCCAGGATGACGGTCTTGAAGCTGGGGGTGCTAACTGGTGGTGCTAATGAATTCGCACACTACTGCGCCTTGAGCAACCCACGGCGCGCCAGGTTTTCAAACAGCGCGCGGGTGCCGAAGGTCCACGGTGCGATCGCATCGCTGCGCTGCACGTAATTGACC
>JBKHWY010000128.1:0-10061 GCA_046566285.1 Gammaproteobacteria bacterium
CCCGACCGCCGGCCGGGTGGTCATCGCCGGGCAGGACGTCACCCACCGGCCGCCCCGCGGCCGTGACGTCGCCATGGTCTTCCAGAGCTACAGCCTGTACCCGTGGCTGACGGTGGTCCAGAACATCAAGTTCTGCCGCCGCCTGCGCCACCACCGCGCCGACACCACCTCGGCCGACGTGGAAGCAGCGTCCGGGCGCGCCGATGCCCTGATCGCGCTGATGGGATTGAAGCACGTGATGCATGCCTATCCGGCCGAACTGTCGGGCGGCATGCAGCAGCGGGTGGCGATCGCCCGCGCGTTGATGGCGCGCCCGACGTGCTGCTGATGGACGAACCCTTCGGCGCGCTGGACGCGCAGACGCGCGAGGTCATGCACGACCTGATGCGCTACCTGTACGAGCTGGAAAAAATCACGGTGGTGTTCGTCACCCACGACGTGGAGGAAGCCATCTACCTGGGCGAACGGGTGGTGGTGATGGCGCCGCGCCCCGGGCGCATCGACTCCGTCATCGACGTGCCCTTCGGCGCCGGACGCACGCAGGAACTGAAGGTGAGCCCCGAGTTCAGTGAACTCAAGCGCCAGATCCTGGAGCGCATCCGCGAGACCTCCGGCATGAAGACCGACCTCGAACAACTCAAGAAACTCAGCCAACTGGAGGGACAGACCCCATGACAATCACCATCGACAGCGCCGCAGCCGACGCGGCCCATCAGCTGGCCCCGGACCTGGCCGACAAGGACATCCTCTGGACCGAACTGGTGCCCGGCGGCGGCCACTGGTCGTACAAGGTACGGCGCGGCACCCGCCTGCGTTTCGTCGACCTGGAAGGGGGCGCCAACGTATCCGTGCTGCTGTACCGCGCCGACGAGCGCCATGAACGCCTGAACCTGCAGGACACCCTCAAGGCCCAGCACACCGCCCACCTCACGGCCGGCAACGTGCTGTATTCGGACATGGGCCACATCTTGGCCTCGATCACGCACGACACCGTGGGCTGGCACGACCCGCTGTGCGGCGTGGCCGATGCGGCCCTGATCCAGGCCAAGTACGGCGACAAGCGCTACCAGGAGCACCGCAACGCCATGCACCGCAACGGCAAGGACAGCCTCTTGATCGAGATCGGCAAATGGGGCCTGTCGCTGCGCGACTGGGTGCCGAACGTGAACCTGTTCTCGAAAGTGACAGCGGACGCCGACGGCGTGCTGCGCTTCGTGCCCGGTCATTCCAAAAAAGGCGATGCGGTCGAGCTGCGCTTCGAGATGGACACCCTGATCGCCTTGTCCACGGCGCCCCATCCCTTCGATCCATCGCCCGAGTACGCGCCCAAGAAGGTCGGCATCGTGGCCTGGCGTTCGGACGTGGCCCCGGCCGACGACCCCTGCCGCCTGTCCTGCCCCGAGAACGGGCGCGGCTACACCAATACTGAACTCGTCTACCGCTAGGAGAAGCGCATGCACACCCTGTCAGAGAGCCACCTCGATCCCGCGCATGCCGCGGCGGACTTCTACCAGCCGGCCGGCGAACCCTGGCTGCACCTGGTCAAGCGCGGACAGGTCCTGCGCATCGTGGACCTGGAAGGCAACCAGGCCGTCGATACGATTTTCTACAACGCCGACGACCATGCGGAGAGCTACAGCGTGACCGACACCCTGCAGCGCCAGGGCCGCCTGTACCTGTCCACCGGCTCGGTGCTGATGTCCAATCGCGGCCGCCCCATGCTGACCATCGTGGCCGATACCTGCGGCCGGCACGACACCATCGGCGGCGCCTGCGCGGCCGAGAGCAATATCGTGCGCTACTCGCCGCAGAAGAAGTTCATGCACAGCTGCCGCGACAACTACCTGATCGCCCTGGCCCATGCGGACAACGGCATGGACAAGCGCGACATCGTCCCCAACGTGAACTTCTTCATGAACGTGCCCGTGACGCCAGAAGGCGGGTTGAAGTTCGACGATGGCCTGTCCGGTCCCGGCAAGTACGTCGAGCTGCGCGCCGAAATGGACGTGCTGGTCTTGGTGTCGAACTGCCCGCAGCTGAACAACCCGTGCAACGGCTGGAACCCCACGCCGGTGCGCTTCATCATCTGGAACGAGGGAGCCTGATCCAATGTTCAGCAAGATCCTGATCGCAAACCGCGGCGAAATCGCCTGCCGTGTGATCCGCACCGCGCGCGCGATGAACATCAAGACCGTGGCCATCTATTCCGAAGCGGACGTGGAATCGCTGCACGTGCGCCTGGCCGACGAAGCCGTCTGCGTGGGCCCGGCGCCGGCCGCCGAGAGCTACCTCAATGCGCAAGCCGTGCTGGACGCGGCCCTGTCCACCGGCGCACAGGCCATCCACCCCGGCTACGGCTTCATGAGCGAGAACGCGGTGTTCGCCGAAGCCTGCGCGGCCGCCGGCGTGACCTTCATCGGCCCGACCCCCGCGCAGATGCGCGAGTTTGGCCTGAAGCACACGGCGCGCGAACTGGCGCAAAAGGCCGACGTGCCGCTGCTGCCCGGGACCGACCTGCTGCCGGACCTGGACACGGCCCTGGAGCGCGCGCACGCCATCGGCTACCCCGTCATGTTGAAGAGCACCGCCGGGGGCGGGGGCATCGGCATGCGCCTGTGCGGCGACGCCGACGAGCTGCGCACCGCCTACGCCTCGGTCAAGCACCTGTCCGAGAACAACTTCAAGAATAGCGGCATGTACCTGGAGAAGTTCGTGCGCCACGCGCGCCATGTCGAGGTGCAGATCTTCGGCGATGGACGGGGCAACGTGGTCTCGCTGGGCGAGCGCGATTGCTCGGTCCAGCGCCGCAACCAGAAGGTGATCGAAGAGACGCCCGCGCCGGGCTTGACGCAAGCCACGCGCGACGCGCTGGCCGCCACCGCCGTGCGGCTGGCCAAGTCGATCTCGTACCTGTCGGCCGGCACGGTTGAATATGTGATGGATGCCGACACCGGCGCGTTCTACTTCCTGGAAGTGAACACCCGCCTGCAGGTCGAGCATGGCGTCACCGAACTGGTGTTCGGTGTCGATCTGGTGGAGTGGATGATCCGCGCGGCGGCGCCGGGCTTCGAGCTGCCGGCGCAGGCCAGCCTGCGCTCCAGCGGGCACGCCATGCAGCTGCGCGTGTATGCGGAAGACCCGGCCAAGAACTTCCAGCCTTCGTCGGGCGTGCTGACGGCGGTGGAATTCGCGCCCGGCCTGCGCGTGGATACCTGGATCGAGCGCGGCGTGACCGTCAGCCCCTTCTACGATCCGCTGGTGGCCAAGCTGCTGGTGAAAAGCGATAGCCGCGCCGAGTCCATCGCACGCTTGTGCGCCGCGCTGGGCGAGTCCCGCATCGACGGCATCGAAACCAACCTGGCCTACCTGGCCACCATCCTGGCCTACCCGACCTTTGTCGAAGGGCGCCAGATCACGGCCATGCTGGCATCGATGCCGTATCGGCCACGGACGGTGGAGATCATCGACGGCGGCATCCAGACCACGGTGCAGGACTATCCGGGCCGGCTTGGCCTGTGGGCGGTCGGCATTCCGCCGTCCGGCCCGATGGACAGCTACGCGCACCGCTACGCCAACCAGCTGCTGGGCAATGAGACCGCTTGCGCCACGCTGGAAATGACGCTGCAGGGCGCCAGCCTGAAGTTCAACGTTGACGCCACCGTCGCGCTGGCGGGCGCGGACATGCAGGCGGTGGTGAGCGGGCCTGAAGGCAAGCGTGAGCTGGCCAACTGGCGCGCGCACCGCGTCGCGGCGGGCGAAACGCTGCGCTGTGGAGCGATTGCCGGCGCCGGCCTGCGTGCGTATCTCGCCATCGGCGGCGGCATCGACACGCCCGCGTACCTCGGCAGCCGCGCCACCTTCACGCTGGGGAATTTCGGCGGCCATGGCGGACGTGCCGTGCGCGCCGGCGACGTGCTCAAGCTGAACGCGACGCCGCCCCTGCCGCAGCGCACGCTCGATGCGGCGCCAGCCTATGCGCACCATTGGGACATCGCCGTGCATTATGGCCCGCACGGCGCGCCGGACTTCTTCACCGATGACGATATCGACATGTTCTTCGGCACGGACTGGGAAGTGCACTTCAATTCCAGCCGCACCGGCGTGCGCCTGAACGGCCCGAAGCCGCGCTGGGCGCGCACGGATGGCGGCGAAGCCGGCCTGCACCCGTCGAACATCCACGACAACGCCTACGCCATCGGCGCCATCGACTTCACCGGCGACATGCCCGTGATCCTCGGCCCGGACGGCCCCAGCCTGGGCGGCTTCGTGTGCCCGGCGGTGATTGTGTCGGCCGAGCTGTGGAAGATGGGCCAGTTGAGACCCGGCGACACGGTGCGTTTCGTGCGCGTGACGCCGGATCAGGCGGGCGCCATGCGCACCGCGCTGGAGAACGTGTTCGCGCACGGCGAAGGCCGGCTGCTGCCGGCCGTGGCGAGCAGGGAGGGCGAGCGCGCGCCGGCCATCATCGGCGAAGGATGCTACCGCCAGGGTTCCGGCGACGATACCCGCGTGCTGTACCGCCGCGCCGGCGATGACTACCTGCTGGCCGAATTCGGCGACCTGGTCCTGGACATCAACCTGCGCTTCAAGGTGCACGCGCTGATGACGGCCATCGAAGGCGCGCAGCTGGACGGCGTGATCGATCTCACCCCCGGCATCCGCTCGCTGCAGGTGCACTTCGACCACCGCAAGCTGCCGATGGCGCGCCTGGTGACCATGGTCGACAATCTGCTGAAGGACTTGCCCTCGGTCGACCAGATCGTGGTGCCGTCGCGCATCGTGCACCTGCCGCTGGCCTGGAACGATTCGCAGACGCGCCTGGCCATCCAGAAGTACCAGACCACCGTGCGACCGGATGCCCCGTGGTGCCCGTCGAATATCGAATTCATCCAGCGCATCAACGGCTTGGGGAGCGTGCAGGACGTGTACGACGTGGTGTTCGGCGCCACCTACATGGTGCTGGGCCTGGGCGACGTCTACCTCGGCGCGCCGGTGGCCACGCCGGTCGATCCGCGCCACCGCCTGGTGACGACCAAGTACAACCCGGCGCGCACCTGGACGCCGGAGAATGCGGTCGGCATCGGCGGCGCCTACCTGTGCGTGTACGGCATGGAAGGGCCGGGCGGCTATCAGTTCGTGGGCCGCACGGTGCAGATGTGGAACCGCTATCGCCAGACCGAGAGCTTCCGCGACGGCAAACCGTGGCTGCTGCGCTTCTTCGACCAGATCCGCTTCTACGAAGTGAGCGAAGACGAGCTGCTGGCGCAGCGGCGCGACTTCCCGCTCGGACGCTTCGATGTGCGCATCGAGGAGACCACCTTCTCGCTGGCCGACTACAACCGCTTCCTGGCGATGGAAGAAACCTCGATTGCCGCCTTCAAGGCGCGCCAGCAAGCGGCCTTCAACGCCGAGCGCGAACGCTGGGCCGCCAACGGCCAGGCCGAATTCGTGGGCGAGGAAGCCGCCGCCGGCAACGGCGAACGCGCCGCGCTGCCGCCGGGCAGCCAGTACCTGACGGCCGCAGTGCCGGGCAGCGTGTGGAAGGTGCTGAGCCAGCCGGGCGACGCCGTCAAGGAAGGCGACGTCATCGCCATCCTCGAATCCATGAAGATGGAAATCCCGCTGCTGGCCACCAGCGACGGGGTGCTGGCCGAATGGCTGGTCGGCGAAGGCAAGCCGGTGAACGCGGGCCAGAACATCGCCGTCGTCGAACTCGCACAATAAATCAACTGAGGGAATGTCCATGTCTATCCATAAAAAACTCACCTGCGCTCTTGTGCTGGCTCACCTCTCCGCTGCCGCCATGGCTGCCGACGAAGCCGCCCCCAGCTGGACCGGCCACGTCGACGTCGTCAGCAAATACGTCCTGCGCGGGATCACCTCCACCTACGGCCCGGGCGAGCCGCTCGGGAACGCCAACGCCGATGCTCCGGAATCGAAAAAGGCCGCGCTGCAGTGGGGCGCAGACTGGACGCATCCGTCGGGCTTCTACCTGGGCTACTTCGGCTCGACCGTCAACTACTCGTACAAGGCGCTGGGCGAGTCCTACGCCAACCGCAGCGTCACCGCCTTCCAGCACGACAAATCGATCGAGAACGACCTGTATGGCGGCTATACCGGCAAGGCGGGCGACATCAGCTACACGGCCGGATTGACGGGCTACGTCTACATCAACGGCAAGCACGCCAATGCGTTCGAGACCAAGTTCAGCGCCGGCTACGGGCCCTTCGTCGCCAGCGCCCAGACGCTGCTGGACGATGTGGTGTGGGGGAACAAGGGCGACACCTACTGGACCCTGAACTACAGCGCACCGCTGCCCTACCAGCTGAACTTCACGGCTTCGCTGGGCTACTACACGTACAAAAAAGAGGGCAAGTTCCTCGGCTCGGTGGACACCTTCACCGGCGTGGCCTGCCCGGCCAACCAGGGCTTCTTCACCAACGGCTGCCTGCCGTCGCATGGCCCGGTCTCCGGCGGCTTTCGCCACCTGATCGTGGGCATCACCCAGCCGATAGCCAGCACCGGCGTGACCTGGGGCCTGCAAGGCATCCTGGGCGGCGACAACCGCTTCGGCGTCAAGCAGAAGAACCAGCTGGTCGCGACCCTGTCGTACGGCTTCTAAAAAGGCAATGCTCATGACTTCCATTGATATGACCGTCGCTGGATTGCGGGAGCAATACCGCACCGGCACGCTGCTGCCCTGCGCCTGCATCGAGCAGGTCCTGGCCGCCATCGACGCGGCCGACCGGCCGGAGGTGTGGATCGCGCGCATGCCCGCCAAGGTGCTGCTGGAGCAGGCGCGCGTGCTGGACCGCCAGTTGCACGAGGAAGGCGCCGCCGTGCTGGAGCGCCTGCCGTTGTTCGGCACTCCGTTTGCCGTGAAGGACAACATCGACGTGGCCGGCCTGCCCACGACCGCCGCCTGCCCGGCCTTTGCCTACCAGCCGCAGCGATCCGCCGCCGCCGTGGCGCGGCTGCAGGAAGCGGGCGCCATCGTGGTCGGCAAGACCAATCTCGACCAGTTCGCAACAGGCCTGGTCGGCACGCGCTCGCCCTACGGCGCGGTGCGCAATGCGGCGCATCCGGAGCGCGTCTCGGGCGGATCGAGTTCCGGTTCGGCTGTGGCGGTGGCGCTGGGGTTGGTCAGCTTTTCGCTGGGGACCGACACGGCGGGCTCCGGCCGCGTGCCCGCTGGCCTGAACGATATCGTGGGCCTGAAGCCCACCCGAGGCCTGGTCAGCACGCGCGGCGTGGTGCCGGCCTGCCGCACGCTCGACTGCGTGTCCGTGTTCGCGCAGACGGTGGCGGATGCCTGGCGCGTGCTGCAGGCCGCCAGCGGATACGATGCGCTCGATCCGTTCTCGCAACGCATTCCCATGCTGGGTGTGAAGCGGCGCGGCTACCGCGTGGCCATCCCCGCCCAGCTGGAGTTCTACGGCGATGCCGCGGCCCAGGCGGCGTTCGAGGCGAGCCTCGCCAGACTGCGCGATGTGCCCAACTGCGAAATCGTCCCCGTGGACTTCACGCCCTTCCGCGAAGCGGCGCTGCTGCTGTACCAGGGCCCGTGGGTGGCCGAACGCATGGCGGCGGTCGGCGGCTTTTTTGCCGAGCAGCGCGAGGCGATGGACCCGGTGGTGGGGGGCATCATCGAAGGCGCGCAGCGCTACAGCGCGGTGGATGCCTTCAATGGCCAGTACCGCCTGGCCGAATTGCGCCGCAAGGCCGAGCAGCAGCTGGACGGTTTCGACTTGATGCTGGTGCCCACCGCACCCACCTTCCCAACCCTGGCCAGCGTGGCCGAGGAACCGGTGCTGCGCAACTCCGAGCTGGGCCACTACACCAACTTCGTCAACTTCTTCGACATGGCCGCGCTGGCGATTCCTGCCGTCACGCGCGCTGATGGCCTGCCGTTCGGCGTCACCTTGATCGGCCCGCGCGGTGCGGACCATCTGCTGGCCGGCGCCGGCGAAGTGTTCGTGCGCGCGCTGCGCGAACGGCAGGGCGGTGCGGTCGCCACGCCGCTGCCGTTTGCCGAACCCACCGTGAAGCTGGCGGTGGTGGGCGCCCACCTGGACGGCCAGCCGCTCAACTGGCAGCTGGTCGAGCGGGGCGCGCGCAAGCTGTCGCTCACACGCACGCAAGCCTGCTACCGCCTGTTCGCCCTAACGGGAACGGTGCCTTTGAAACCCGGGCTGCAGCGTGTGGACGATGGTGGCGCCGCCATCGAGGTGGAAGTGTGGGAGCTCCCATTGCGTACCTTTGGCGAGGTGGTGGCCGAAGTGCCGGCGCCGCTCGGCATCGGCTCGCTGGAGCTGGCCGACGGCAGCTGGGTCAAGGGCTTCATCTGCGAGCCGTTTGCGCTGCAGGGCGCCGAGGAGGTCACCCGACACGGCGGCTGGCGCGCCTACCTCGCCAGCAAAAGCAAATAAGCGAAAGAAGGAGGATTGTCATGCCCGACACCGTGATCCGATTCGTGGACCCCGCCGAGGTCCACCCCAGCAGTCAAAGCTGGAGCGTGGACGAAGTGGAAGCCCTGTTCGCGCTGCCCTTTAACGACCTGCTGCTGCGCGCCCAGACCGTGCACCGTGCGCATTTCGACCCGAACGAGGTCGAATTGGCCACGCTGTTGTCGATCAAGACGGGCGGCTGCCCGGAAGACTGCGGCTACTGCCCGCAGGCGGCGCGCTATGACACCGGCGTGGCGGCCCAAAAGATGCTGCCGCTGGATGAAGTGCTGGCCGCTGCGCAACAGGCCAAGGCGCTGGGCGCCACGCGCTTTTGCATGGGGGCTGCGTGGCGCTCGCCCAAGGAGCGCGATCTCGCCAAGGTGGAAGAGATGGTCGGCGCCGTCAAGGCGCTGGGACTGGAAACCTGCGCCACCCTCGGCATGCTGGAGGACGGCCAGGCCGAGACGCTGCAACGGGCGGGGCTGGACTACTACAACCATAACCTCGACACCGCGCCCGAGTTCTACGACAGCGTGATCTCCACGCGCCAGTATGACGACCGCCTCGGCACCCTGGGCCGGGTGCGCGCGGCCGGCATCAAGGTCTGCTGCGGCGGCATCGTCGGCATGGGTGAGACGCGGCGCCAGCGCGCAGGCCTGATCGCCCAGCTGGCCAACCTGGACCCGGCGCCGGAGTCGGTGCCGATCAATCACCTGGTGCAGGTGCAGGGAACGCCCCTGCATGGGCTGGACAAGCTCGACCCCTTCGAGTTCGTGCGCACCATTGCCGTGGCGCGCCTCACCATGCCCGCTTCGCGCGTGCGGCTGTCGGCCGGACGGCGCGAGCTGGGCGAAGTCATCCAGGCGCTGTGCTTCATGGCCGGCGCGAACTCGATTTTCTACGGCGAGAAGCTGCTCACCACCGGCAACCCGGATGCGGATGCGGACCGTCAGCTGATGGACAAGCTGGGCATGCATTCGAAAGCGCAGAAGGAGCCATTATGAAGGCCATCGTACGTATCGCGGCAGCCGTGCTGGCACTCCTGGCCTCGCGCGCCGCGCATGCGCACTGGACGGCCCCGCGCGGGCACCGGCGCTAGTCTTTGTACTGGGGGCCGAGCGTCGTGAACAGGCCGCCCTGGAAGTACGAGCCGACGTCGTCATCGGCCGGGCGTTCGGCTGTATCGGGGAACAGGTGGGCCGAGTCGCGCGAACTGTCCTTCGGCTTGAAGCCGAGGTGCGCGGCGCTGCGGTTGTCCCACCAGGCCGGGTCGTTGTCTGAAGTGCCGTAGACGATGGTATGGTTGACGCGCCGTGCGAACAGGGCGCAGCGCACCAGTTCGACCAGGTCGCCGTAGGACAGGTGCATCACCAGTTCGGGACGATCCTTCAGCGTGGGAAAGCACGAGCCGATGCGCAGGCACACGGTCTCGATGCCGAAGCGGTCGAAGTAGTACCGCGACAGCATCTCGCCGAAGCCCTTGCTGATGCCGTAGTAGCCGTCCGGGCGCAGCGGCATGCTGGGCTCGACCAGTTCGGTGACGGGATAGAAACCCGTCACGTGCGAGGAACTGGCATACACGATGCGCTTCACGCCCGCCTTGTGCGCCGCTTC
>JBKHWY010000129.1:0-9998 GCA_046566285.1 Gammaproteobacteria bacterium
CGTGTAGGGCCCGTCCTTGCTGCCGTCGAACACGTAATCGGTGGAATACTGGATCATGGCCGCGCCCAGCGCACGCGCTTCCTCGGCCAGTACGGCGGGCGCCTCGGCGTTGATGCGAAAGGCCAACTCCGCTTCGGACTCGGCCTTGTCCACGGCCGTGTAGGCCGCCGGATTGACGATCACATCCGGACGCACGGCGCGCACCACGGTGCGCAGCTGGTCCAGGTCGGCCAGGTCGAGTTGCGCCCGGCGCGGCGCCACCACCTCGCCCAAGCCCTGCAGGCTGCGCTCGAGTTCATAGCCCACCTGCCCCGTCGAGCCCGTCAGCAAGATCTTCACGGGAAGGCCTCGGCATCCTTCAGCAACTGGCCCATGCCATCTTTGCTCGAGAGCATGGGCTGCCCGCTCAGCGGCCAATCGATCGCCAGCGCCGGGTCGCTCCACAGCAAGGTGCGCTCGTGTTCCGGCGCCCAGTAGTCGGTGGTCTTGTAGAGGCACTCGGCGCTGTCGCTGGTGACGACAAAACCATGCGCAAAGCCGGGCGGCACCCACAACTGGCGGCGGTTGTCGGCCGACAGTTCGGTGCCGACCCAGCGGCCGAAAAACGGCGAGGAAGCGCGCATGTCCACCACCACATCGAAAATGGAGCCTGCAATCACCCGCACCAGTTTGCCCTGCGGTTGGCGGATCTGGTAATGCAGGCCGCGCAGCACGTTCCTGGCGGATTTCGAATGGTTGTCCTGAACAAAATTGACGGCAATCCCGGTCAGGGTGTCGAACTTGCGCGCGTTGAAGCTTTCATAGAAAAAGCCGCGGCTGTCCCCATACACGATGGGATCGACGATCAGCACTTCCGGAATGGCAGTGGGCGTAATTTTCATCAGAACACCTTATCCTGCAATACCTGCATCAGATACTGGCCATAGCCGTTCTTGCGCAGCGGCGCGGCCAGTTTTTCCAGCGCGGCCCCGTCGATATAGCCCTTGCGGTAAGCGATTTCCTCGGGCACCGCCACTTTCAGGCCCTGGCGCTTTTCGATGGTGGCGATGAATTGCGAGGCATCCATCAGCGACTCGTGCGTGCCGGTGTCGAGCCAGGCCATGCCGCGCCCCATCACCTGCACCGACAGCGCGCCGGCGTCCAGGTAGGCCCGGTTCACGTCGGTGATTTCCAGTTCGCCCCGTGCCGATGGCTTGATCGAGGCGGCGATGTCGCACACCCGGCGGTCGTAGAAATACAGCCCGGTGACGGCATAGTTGGACTTGGGCTGCTGCGGCTTTTCCTCGATCGAGACGGCCTGCTGATCTGCGCCGAATTCCACCACGCCATAGCGCTCCGGATCGAGCACGTGATAGGCAAAGACCGTGGCGCCATCGGTTTGCGCGTTGGCGGCATTGAGTTTTTCGTCCAGCCCGTGGCCGTAATAGATGTTGTCGCCCAAAATCAGGGCCGATGGATTATCGCCCACGAATTCGCGGCCGATGATGAAAGCTTGCGCCAGCCCGTCCGGGGACGGTTGCACCGCATACGTCAGCGCAATGCCCCACTGGCTGCCGTCGCCCAGCAGCTCGCGAAAACGCGGGGTGTCCTGGGGCGTTGAAATCACCAGGATCTCGCGGATCCCCGCCAGCATCAGGGTGGTCAGCGGGTAGTAGATCATCGGCTTGTCGTAGACCGGCAGCAGCTGCTTCGATACGCTCATCGTGATCGGATACAGGCGCGTGCCCGAGCCGCCGGCCAGAATAATGCCCTTGCGGGATGTCGCTTGCGCCTTGATCACCATGGTTATTGCCCTCGCTTGTCGAAATTGCTGCCGTAGTTCTGGCTGACCCAGTTCAGGTAGGCGCCCGACTGCACGTTCGCCACCCAGGCCTGGTTGGCCAGATACCAGCGCACGGTTTTCAGGATGCCGGATTCAAAGGTTTCCGCCGGCTTCCAGCCCAGCTCGCGCTCGAGCTTGCGCGCGTCGATCGCATAGCGGCGGTCGTGCCCCGGACGGTCTTTCACATAGGTGATTTGCGCGCGGTAGCTGCCGTCAAGGCGGGGCGCCTCGGCGTCCAGGATATCGCACAGCGTATGCACCACCTCGAGGTTGGCTTTCTCGTTCCAGCCGCCGACGTTATACACTTCTCCCGGACGCCCGGCTGCCAGCACGCGGCGAATCGCGGCGCAATGGTCGCTGACGAACAGCCAGTCGCGGATCTGCTGGCCGTCGCCGTAGATCGGCAGGGGTTTGCCGGCCAGCGCATTGGCAATCACCAGCGGGATCAGCTTTTCCGGAAAGTGGAACGGGCCGTAATTGTTCGAGCAATTCGTGGTCAGCGTGGGCAGGCCGTAGGTGTGGTGATACGAGCGCACCAGGTGGTCGGACGCCGCCTTCGACGCCGAATAGGGGCTGTTGGGCGCATACGGCGTGGTTTCGGAAAACGGCGCGTCATGAGGCCCGAGCGTGCCATAGACTTCGTCGGTGGACACGTGCAGGAAGCGGAACGCCGCCTTGGCCTCGCCTTCGAGCGCGCTCCAGTACGCGCGCGCCGCTTCCAGCAGGGCGAAGGTGCCGTTGATGTTGGTGGTGATGAAGGCGTCCGGCCCGTGGATGGAACGGTCCACGTGGCTCTCGGCGGCAAAATGGACGATGGCGCGCGGGCGGTGCTGGCTCATCAATTCGGCCATGCGGGCGCGCTCGCAAATGTCGGCCTGGACGAACACATGGCGCGCATCGCCTTCGAGCGAGGCCAGGTTACCGAGGTTGCCGGCATAGGTCAGCTTGTCGACGTTGACGACCGGCTCCTCAAGCTGCGCCAGCCAGTCGAGAACGAAATTGGAACCGATAAAACCCGCCCCACCTGTAACAAAAATCATTTAGTATCCGCCCAGCGTTTTTATGGAGATCGAGGCCTTATTCTATGTGAATCCCGATCCCGTCAAAGGTTTTAATAGAGGGCACTTTTTCCGCCTTACCGCGGTGCCTTATTACAGAGTTATCAGTACAGAGCAAGCAGTTCATGACAAATTCCTATGCCATCGGCGACCTGCAGGGCTGCGCGCACGAAGCGGGCGAACTGCTCGCGCACATCGAAGCCCATGCAGAAGGCCCGGCGCGCGTCTTTTTCGTCGGTGACCTGATCAATCGCGGGCCATCATCCTTGGCCGCGCTGCGCCTGGTGAAGCGCTGGGCCGAGGCCGGGCGCCATCATGTCGAAGCTGTGCTGGGCAACCATGACCTGCATCTGCTGGCGGTGGCGGCCGGGGTGCAGCCCATGTCCAAATCCGACACGCTCGATGAGATCCTGGCCGCGCCCGACCGGCGCGAACTGCTCGACTGGCTGCGCGAGCGTCCCATCGCGCTGATGGAAAAAGGTCATCTGCTGGTGCATGCCGGGGTGGCGCCGCAATGGAGCGCCGAGCGCACGCTGGCGCTGGCCGACGAAGTGCATGCCACCCTGCGCGGGCCGGGCTGGCTGGATTTTCTCAGCCAGATGTACGGCAACGAGCCGGCGCGCTGGGACGAGCACTTGAGCGGCGTGGCGCGCCTGCGCTGCATCGTGAATGCCCTCACGCGCATGCGCCTGTGCACGGCGGACGGCACCATGGACTTCACGGAAAAGGAAAGCGCCCACGCGCCGCACGGCTCGAACCTGATGCGCTGGTTCGACGTGCCGGGCCGCCAGAGCGCGGGCACGCCGGTGGTGTTCGGCCACTGGTCGGCGCTGGGGGTGCTGATGCGCGAGGATGTGATCGCGCTCGACAGCGGTTGCGTGTGGGGCGGGCACCTGACGGCCGTCTGCCTGGACGACCGCACGCTGTTGCAGGTGGAGTGCCCGGAGTACAAGGCCGTGCGCGGCGCCTCCGGCCCCGCGTGCCCCGCTTAGGCTGCGGCCAGCGCCCCGGCCACGGCCGCCTGGGCCGCCTCGGCCAGTTCGCGCCGATGGGCGCCCGCCGTCTCCAGCGGCGCCAGGCAGGTCAGCTGGGCGCGGATGGCGCTACCCGACAAAATCAGCACCATGCTCTCGGCAAAACTCATCTCGCCCACGAAATCCACGTTCGGGTGCAGGGCGCCCGTTTCATCCACGTAGCGCAGCGCATACGGCTGCACGGGAGCGCCCGCGTCGATGGCCGCTTCGAACAGGTTGGCATGGAAGGGCAGCAGGGAACCCTGCGGCCCGGTGGTCCCTTCCGGGAACAGCGCCACCCGTTCGCCCTGCTGGAGGCTCACCACCAGGCCCTTGAAGATGTGGCGCAGGTCGCGCCGGTTGCCGCGCGCGATGAATACGGTGCCGGCCTTCTGGGCCAGCCAGCCCAGCACCGGCCAGGCGCGGATCTCCGCCTTGGCGACAAAGCGGGCCGGCTGCAGGGCGTTGATGACGAAGATATCCAGCCACGACACGTGGTTGGCGACGATCAGCGCATGCGCCAGCGGCGCCTCTCCCGGCATGCGCTCGACGCCAATGCCGCAGATGCGCAGCAGCGCATGCGACCAGCGCTGGATATGCCGGTCGCGCCGCTCCCTGCCCAGCCAGGGGAACAGCAGCGCGCACGTGAGCAGCCCGCGCGCCAGGTGCAGCAGCACGCGCGTCAGGCGAAAGGCTAATTTCAGTCTCAACAAGCCAATCCGAAGGCCGGCTTAACGCTGCCAGGCCACGCGGCCGGCCACGATGGTGGCGCGCACCTGCCCGGCCAGCTCGAAGCCGATAAACGGCGTGTGCTTGCCCTGGCTGGCCAGCGCGGCCGCTTCCACCTTCCAGCGCGCCTGCGGGTCGAACAGCACCACGTCGGCATCCGCGCCCACGTTCAGCTGCCCGGCCGGCAGGCCCGCCACGCGCGCGGCGTCGCAGGTGATCTTGGCCAGCGCCTTGGACAGCGCCGATTGCGCCGCTTGTCCCGACCCGCCGCCCTGCCCCGCCACGAAGTCGTCCGCATACTTGAGCGCCAGCGACAGCAGCAGTTCCAGGCCCGTGGCGCCGGGCGAGGCTTCCCCGAAAGGCAGCAGCTTTTCGTCGTCGTCCACCGGGGTGTGGTCCGAGCAGATGGCGTCGATGGTCCCGTCCAGGAGGCCCGCGCGGATGGCATCGCGGTCGCGCTGGCTGCGCAGCGGCGGCGTCAGGCGCGCGTTGGAGTCGAAGAAGCCGATGTCGGCGTCGGTCATGTGCACGTGATGCACGCCCACGTCACAGGTCACCTGCAAGCCTTCCTTCTTGGCCGCGCGCACCAGGTCCAGCCCGGCGGCCGACGACATGCGGCACAGGTGCACGCGCGCGCCGGTGGCGCGCACCAGTTCGAACAGCGTGTGCAGGGCGATGGTCTCGGACATCACCGGCACGCCGGACAGGCCCAGGCGCGAAGCCAGCGGGCCGGCGTGGGCGATGCCGCCGCGGCCGATGTGGGCGTCCTGCGGACGCACCCAGACGGTGAAGCCGAAGGTCTTGGCATACTGCAGGGCGCGCAGCAGCACGGTGGTGTCGAGGATCGGCTCCTCGGCCTGCGAGAAGCCGATGCAGCCCGCTTCGGTCAGCTCGGCCATCTCGGTCAGCTTCTCGCCCTTCAAGCCCGTGGTGAGCGCGCCCAGCGGGTGCACGCGCGCCTGGTTGAGCTTGCGCGCGCGGTAGCGCAGCATCTCCACCAGGCCCGGTTCGTCCAGCACCGGTTCGGTGTCGGGCGGGCACACCAGGGTGGTCACCCCGCCCTGCATGGCCGCCTGCATCTCGGACTTGAGCGTGGCCTTGTATTCGAAGCCCGGCTCGCGCAGGCGCGCGGACAAATCCACCAGGCCCGGCGCGACCACCAGGCTTGTTGCGTCCAGCGTGCTGTCGGCCACGAAGCCGACCGGCGCGCTGCCGATGGCGGCCACCTTGCCGTTGTCGATGAAGAGATCCTGGACCCCGTCCACCCCGTTGGCCGGGTCGATCAATCGCCCGTTCTTAATATGTAGTTTCATCCTTGCGTCCCTGCCAAAATACTCATCACCGCCATGCGTACCGCGATCCCGAACGTCACCTGCGGCAGGATCACCGCCTGCGCGCCATCGGCCACCGCCGAATCGATTTCCACCCCGCGGTTCATCGGCCCCGGGTGCATGACGATCGCTTCCGGATGCGCCAGCGCCAGGCGCTCGGGCGTCAGGCCGTAGCTCTTGAAGTATTCCTGGGCCGAGGGCAGCAGGGCGCCGCTCATGCGCTCGTTCTGCAGGCGCAGCATGATGATCACGTCCACGTCCTTCAAGCCTTCATCCATGTTGGTGAAGACGCGCACGCCCATCTGTTCCAGCCCGCCCGGCAGCAGCGTGTGCGGGCCGATGGCGCGCACTTCCGGCACGCCCAGGGTGGTCAGGGCGTGGATGTCCGAACGCGCCACCCGGCTGTGCAGGATGTCGCCGACGATGGCCACGCGCAGCTGGGTGAAGTCCTTCTTGTAGTGGCGGATGGTGTACATGTCCAGGAGACCCTGAGTCGGGTGCGCGTGGCGTCCGTCGCCCGCGTTGACCACGTGGACATGGCTTTGCTTCGTGTCGGTCAGGTGCTTGGCGATCAGGTAGGGCGCGCCCGACTGCGAATGGCGCACCACGAACATGTCGGCATGCATGGCCGACAGGTTGTCGATGGTGTCGAGCAGCGACTCGCCCTTGCTGGCCGAGGAGGCCGAGATGTTCAGGTTGATCACGTCGGCCGACAGGCGCTTGGCCGCGATCTCGAAGGTGGTGCGGGTGCGCGTGGAGTTCTCGAAAAACAGGTTGAACACGCTCTTTCCGCGCATCAGCGGCACCTTCTTGACCTCGCGGTCGGAGATGCCGACAAAGCTCGACGCCGTGTCGAGGATGTGGTTGACGATGGCCTTGGGCAGGCCCTCGATGCTCAGCAGGTGCTGCAGCTCGCCATTTTTATTCAGTTGCGGATTAAGCATGGTCTTCTTGGATCGTTAGCGAAAATTGGCCGGCATCGTTGCGCGTGAGCTTGAGCGATTCGCTGGCCGCCAGCTCCACCTTCACGCCGCTGAAGTCGGCCGCCACAGGCAGTTCGCGCCCGCCCCGGTCGGCCAGCGCGGCCAGCATGATACGCGCCGGACGGCCATAGTCGAACAGCACGTTGACGGCGGCGCGCACGGTGCGGCCGGTGAACAGCACATCGTCCACCAGCACGATGGTGGCGTGGTCCACGTTAAAGCCGATCTGGGTGGACTTCACGTGCGGCTGCAAGCCCTTTTTGGCGTAGTCGTCGCGGTAGAACGAGATGTCGATGAAGCCGAGGCGGTCGGTCAGCCGCAGGTCGGCCGCGAGGCGCTCGGCCACCCAGGCCCCGCCGGTGTGGATGCCGACAATGGCGGCGTCGGGAACGCCGGCGAGGCCGGCGCGGGTCTGGGCCAGCAGCGCCTGGTACGACGCTTCGGCATCGATGTGCTTAGCGATGTGCTTAGTGGTGGTGGACATGGTCGTCAAAGTATTGTTGCAAAATGATGGAGGCGGCCTTGGCGTCGATGATCTCGCCGCGCCTGGACGCGATCACGGCCGACGAATAGCGCTCGTCGACCAGCGTCACCGGCAGGTTGAAGCGGCCATTCAACTGGTTGGCGAAGCGCCGGCAGCGCAGGGTCATCTCGTGCTCGGCGCCGTCCGGGTGGCGCGGTTCGCCCACCACCAGCCGGGCCGGATGCCACTCGGCGATCAAGGCGCCGATCTGGGCGAAGCGGGTGGCGTTGTCCACCGCCTTGATGACGGCCAGCGGCTGCGCCTGGGCGGTCAGGGTGTTCCCCATCGCCACGCCGATGCGCTTGATACCGAAATCGAATCCAAGAACCAGCTCGACTGCCTGCGGTGAACGTTCACCCGGTTCGCTCAACCCACTCACCACGCCGGGGCCTTACGCATGACCGGCTTCCGAGGCCAGCATCATGGGATCGATGCCGAGCAGTTTGATGGCGGCGTTGTAGCGCTCTTCGATGGGCAGGTCGAACAGGACGTGCGGGTCGGCCGGCACGGTGAGCCAGCCATTGCGGCCGATTTCCTCTTCCAGCTGGCCCGGGCTCCAGCCCGAGTAGCCGATCGAGACCAGCAGGCGCTGGGGCCCGTTGCCGTTGGCGACGGCTTCAAGCACGTCGATGGAGGTGGTGAAGGCCACTTCGTTCGTCACCGTCAGCGAGGACGAGTAGCGCGCGCCGGGCGTATGCAGCACGAAGCCGCGGTCGTCCTGGACCGGGCCGCCGAACATGATGGGTTCGTTGACGACGGTGCTGTGCAAGCCATCGGCCAGCTTCAGGTCGATGCGCTCGAACAGCACTTCCATGGTCATGTCGGTCGGCTTGTTGATGATGACGCCAAGCACGCCTTTATCGTTGTGTTCGCAGATGAAGACGACCGTGCCGCCGAAGATGGGATCGTCCATGGACGGCATGGCAATCAGGAAGTGGTTGGCAAGATTCAGCGTGGACGCGGCCGCCTCGCCGCTCCCCATTTCGACGCCATCGGTGCTGCTCGCGTTCTCCGGAGTCATGCCAGGCATGGGCAGAGTATTGCCGACTTTGCTTTTTTTCATACGCTTCTCGCTCTGCTCACTCTTTCGTCTTCGCTCACCCACAACACGGCTACCATTGTGTATTTTTCGATAGTTTACACTGATTTGCGGTCGCGCCGACGCGAAGAGGCAACCGGGGCGGCCATCCGACCATGGTAGCGGCCGCTAAATGGCGCGTCCTTGACCCTGCACATGACGATGAAAATAGGCAACTCTTTGATGTGGTTCCGGCGCGACTTGCGCGCATTTGACAACGCGGCCCTGCACGATGCCCTGCTCGCTTCCGGCGCCGTGCATGCCGTGTTCATCTACGATACGACGATCCTCGATTCGCTGGCGCGCAACGACCGCCGGGTTGAATTCATCCACGGTTGCGTGGCGGAACTGGATGCCGAGCTGCGCGCGCTGGGTGGCGGGCTGGTCGTTCGCCATGGAAATCCTGTCGAGCTGATTCCCCGCCTTGCCGCCGAGCTGGACGTCGAGGCGGTGTTCGCCAACGATGATTACGAGCCACAAGCTATCCGTCGTGATAGCGCCGTCGCGGCACAACTGGACGCGGATGGCCGCCGCCTCATCCTGCGCAAGGACCACGTGCTGTTCGACAAGCACGAGGTGCTGACCCTGGCGGGCACCACCTTCTCGGTGTTCACGCCCTACAAGAACGCCTGGCTGCGCCGCCTGGCCGCCGAACCGCAGAGCATGGCGCCCTACCCCATCGAGCCGCATGCCACAAGGCTGGCGCCCCCGCGCGCCGGCGAACGCCTGCTGACCCTGGCCGAGATCGGCTTCGAACCAGGTGACCTGCGCGCGCAGGGCATCGTGCCCGGAGCTACCTGCGGCGCGGCCGTGTTCGAGGACTTCCTGGGCCGCATTGCGCCCTACGGCGAGGCGCGCAACTACCCGGCCGTGGACGGCACCTCGCACTTGTCGGTGCACCTGCGCTTTGGCACCGTGTCGATCCGCCACCTGGTGCGCACCATGCATGAACTGATGGCGCGCGGGGGCGGCGGCGAAGGCGCGGCCGTGTGGCTGTCGGAACTCATCTGGCGCGACTTCTACCAGATGATCCTGTTCCACCACCCGCACGTGGTGGAACGCGCCTTCAAGCCTGCCTACGACACCATCGAATTCGAGACCGGGCCTGAAGCCGATGCGGCCTTTGCCGCCTGGTGCGAAGGGCGCACCGGCTATCCGCTGGTGGACGCCGCCATGCTGCAGTTGAACCGCACCGGCTACATGCACAACCGCCTGCGCATGGTCACCGCGTCGTTCCTGGTGAAGGACCTGGGCATCGACTGGCGCCGTGGCGAGCGTTATTTCGCCCGGCAGCTGATCGACTACGACCTGGCCGCCAACAACGGCGGCTGGCAGTGGGCCGCCTCGACCGGCTGCCACGCGCAGCCGTGGTTTCGCGTCTTCAACCCGCTGACGCAGAGCCGCCGCTTCGATCCCGAGGGCAAGTTCATCCGCCGCTACCTGCCGCAGCTGGCCGGCCTC
>JBKHWY010000130.1:0-9909 GCA_046566285.1 Gammaproteobacteria bacterium
CGGCAGCAGCGGGCGGCCGTCTTCGTCGCTCAGCACTTCCGGGATGCCGCTGCGGACCGTGGCCACGAGCGAATTGGTGGTGCCCAGGTCGATGCCCACGGCCAGGCGGTGCTGGTGCGGGGCGGTGGACATGCCGGGTTCGGAGATTTGCAGGAGTGCCATGTGGTGTCGTTTCTTATTTTAGCGGCCCTCTGGCCGTCGTTGCCGCCGAGGCTTGCGGGAACGACGCGCTGGGGCCGTCGTCAAGGTCGCGGATGCCGGATGCGATGCGGGTGCTTCAGCCTTCCAGCGCCTCGAACGCGAAGTTCAGCTCTTCGGTGAATTTATCGAGGAACATCAGGGCGCGCACGCCCTGGGCGGCGTGCTCGAAGTCGCGCGCGTCGAGCTGCTGGGCGATCTGCGTCAGCCGCGTTTTGCGCGCCTGCTTCACTTCGGCGTCCAGGTCGTCGAGCGCCTCGGCATTGCGCGCCGCGCGGGCGTCGCCCAGTGCTTCGCGCCACTCCATCTGCTGCATCAGGAAGTCCATCGGCATGGCCGTGTTCGATTCCGTGCGCAGTTCCACGCCATTCAGCTCGCACAGGTACTGGGCGCGCTTCTGCGGGTGCTTCAGCGTTTGGTAGGCCTCGTTGGCGCGCGTGGCCCATTGCATGGCCACGCGTTTTTCGGCATCGCTGGCGTTGACGAAGCGGTCCGGGTGAACCTGGCTTTGCACGTCGCGATAGGCCGCCTCGAGCGCGCCCTGGTCAAGCGCGAAGGTGGCGGGAAGGTGAAACAGCTCGAAGTGGTTCTGCATCTGGGCGGCGGTGGGCGGCGGGCGGCGGACGGGACGGAAAACTACGCGTCAGATCCGGAAGCTTTCGCCGCAACCGCACTCATCCTTGACATGTGGATTGTTGAACTTGAAGCCCTCGTTCAGGCCTTCCCGTGTAAAGTCGAGCTCGGTGCCGTCGATATACGGCAGGCTTTTCGGATCGACGAACACCTTCACGCCGTGCGACTCGAAGACATTGTCTTCGGGCGCGCCTTCGTCGACGTATTCCAGCTTGTACGCCAGACCCGAGCAGCCGGTGGTGCGCACGCCAAAACGCAGGCCGACACCCTTGCCGCGCCGTTCCAGGTAGCGGTTGATGTGCTTGGCCGCTTTTTCGGTCAGTGTGATTGCCATGGGTCCTCCCCTACTGCGGGTTGTATGTGGTCAAGCAGTGGTCGGGTGCTTGGTCTTGTAGTCCTGCACAGCCGCCTTGATTGCGTCTTCGGCCAGGATCGAGCAGTGGATTTTGACTGGCGGCAGGGCCAGTTCTTCCGCGATCTGGGTGTTCTTGATGGCCAGCGCCTGGTCGAGCGTCTTGCCCTTGACCCATTCGGTCACCAGCGACGACGAAGCGATCGCCGAGCCGCAGCCATAGGTCTTGAACTTGGCGTCCTCGATGGTGCCGTCGGCGCCCACCTTGATTTGCAGCTTCATGACGTCGCCGCACGCCGGTGCGCCGACCATGCCGGTGCCGACCGTCTCGTCGCCTTTTTCGAAAGCGCCGACGTTACGTGGATTTTCATAGTGATCCAACACTTTGTCCGAATATGCCATTTTGATTACTCCCTGATGTTCTGTCTGTTCGAATGGATGGGCGGCCGGCTGTGATGCCCTGGGGCCTTAGTGGGCAGCCCACTGGATCGAGTTCAGGTCGATCCCTTCCTTGTACATGTCCCACAGCGGCGACAGTTCGCGCAGCTTGCCCACCTTCGACTTGAGCAGCTCGACGGCGAAGTCGATGTCGGCTTCGGTGGTGAAGCGCCCGATGGTGAAGCGGATCGAGCTATGCGCCAGTTCGTCGCTGCGGCCCAGCGCGCGCAGCACGTAGGATGGCTCCAGGCTGGCCGAGGTGCAGGCCGAGCCGGACGACACGGCGATGTCCTTGATCGCCATGATCAGCGATTCGCCTTCCACGTAGTTGAAGCTGACGTTGAGGTTGTGCGGCACGCGGTGGTCCATGTCGCCGTTGATGTAGACCTCTTCGATTTCCTGCAAGCCCTTGGCCAGGCGGTCACGCAGCGCGCGGATGCGGGCCAGTTCAGTGTCCATCTCTTCGCGGGCGATGCGGAAGGCTTCGCCCATGCCGACGATCTGGTGCGGCGCCAGCGTGCCCGAGCGCAGGCCGCGCTCGTGACCGCCGCCGTGCATCTGCGCTTCCAGGCGCACGCGCGGCTTGCGGCGCACGTAGAGCGCGCCGATGCCCTTCGGGCCGTAGGTCTTGTGGGCGGAGAAGCTCATCAGGTCGACTTTCAGGTCGGCCAGGTCGATGTGCACCTTGCCGGTGGCCTGGGCCGCGTCGCAATGGAAGATGATGCCTTTCTTGCGGCACAGTTCGCCGATTTCGTCGATCGGCTGGATCACGCCGATCTCGTTGTTGACGAGCATGACCGAGACCAGGATGGTGTCCGGACGGATGGCCGCCTCCAGCTGGGCCAGCGTGATCAGGCCATTGTCCTGCGGCTCCAGGTATGTGGCCTCGAAGCCTACGCGCTCGAGTTCACGCACGGTGTCGAGCACGGCCTTGTGCTCGGTCTTGACCGTGATGATGTGCTTGCCACGGGTCTTGTAGAACTGCGCCGCGCCCTTGATGGCGAGGTTGTTCGATTCGGTGGCGCCGGACGTCCAGATGATCTCGCGCGGATCGGCGCCCACCAGGGCGGCCACGTTGGCGCGCGCTTCCTCGACCGCCGCTTCGGCGGTCCAGCCGTACATGTGGCTGCGGGAAGCAGGATTGCCGAACTGCTCGCGCAGGTAGGGGATCATCTTGTCCGCGACGCGGGGATCGATCGGCGTGGTGGCCGAGTAATCCATGTAGATCGGAAAGTGCGGCGCAGTCACGAAGGTCTGCTCGAGGTTTTGTCCAAAGGCGCGTTCATCTCATCACTCCACTATGCTTAATCTGTGCTTCAGTCTTGCCCAACGGCAGCGTGGTTGCGATGCATGACCACGACGGCTTGATCAGAATTCTTTTGCTTCTGCTGGTCCACCAGGTCCTGCAGGGACACCGAGTCGAGGTAGTCGACCATTTTTTCGTTCAGCGTGGCCCACAACTCGTGGGTCATGCAGCGCACGCCGGTGGCGGCATCGGCGCCGTGACAGTTTTCCTTGCCGCCGCACTGGGTCGCGTCGAGCGGCTCGTCCACGGCGATGATGATGTCGGCCACGGTGACCTTGTCGGCCCGGCGCGCCAGGCTGTAGCCGCCGCCGGGACCGCGGATCGATTCGACAATCTCGTGACGGCGCAGTTTGCCGAACAACTGCTCCAGGTACGACAGGGAAATGGCCTGACGCTGGCTGATGCCCGACAGCGTGACGGGGCCTTTGCCCTGGCGCAGGGCAAGATCGATCATCGCGGTAACGGCAAAACGGCCTTTTGTGGTCAGACGCATCACAACTCCGGTCACAGTGGTAAAATATTGCTTTCGTTCAAATCAAGGCCTGGTGCGTTAGCACGCATATCCAGATTAGTTGAACGATTTAGTCAAGTATATCAAAGAACCGAGGGCTTGTCTTGGAGGCCACCGGTTTTGCCCAGGGGCCCTGCCCGTCCTGACCTTCCCGATGCTGTCCAGCCCTGTCGCCAGTGTGGGATGGATCGCGCCGTCAGGCAGATTGGTGCGATCGCGACGATCGCAAGAGACGCATCGGCCCGAACAAGCCCTGCATGCCCGCGTGCCGAATGAAACTCAGGTTGAACGGATGTTCGGAAAGCACCTGGGGAAAGCCGGCCGTTTCCGGCAGGCGCTGCAACTGCTCGGCAATGCGCCCCCACAGGATCAAGGTCGGCGGCGGGTCGACCTGGGCCAGGGCTGCCAGCACGGCTTGCAGCAAAGGCTGCCATGCCCGTGCGTCCACGACGGGCGCGACCGTGGGCCGGAACACCAGCGAAGCATTCAGCAGCAAAAAACCTTCCCGGATCAGGTTGTCCTGCAGTTCGGCCAGCGTGCGCACCAGCCCCGCTTCCGCCGCCCGGGACGCAATGGGCGCCAGCGCTTCGCCACCGGTCTTGTCGGGGTGCAGGAGGCCGTCGGCAACCAACAGCATCTTCATGAAGTTGCGCAGCGAGGTCGCCTTGTTGACGGGTTTGGCCAGCCCATTGCTGCACCACAAGTCCCCCACGGCGCCGTCCATGAAACACACCCCGGTGGCACTCTCGGCGCGCGGGTACGGCCCCTCCCCCACCAGGACGAATTTCACGTTCGCCAGTGGCTGGGCGAACGCGGCAAACAGGCGCTGTTCGGTGGGAAGGTAATGATCGTCCGCCAGTGCGGCCAGGTAGCCTGGCGTGGCGGCTTCGATAGCCTCCAGGCCGGCGCGCAATGCGGGATGCCAGGATGGATGGGCACGCTCCAGGGCAGCGGCGATGGCAGCGGGGATCGATGGGGATGTCATGTTGGCTGGGCCGGGCAAAGCGGCGATTGTAGCCGAGCGGATCGCAGGGGATGGGACGGATCGGACGTTGCGGCGCCGCACGAAGTCGGCGCAGATGCGCTGCGCAGTGCGACCGGCGCCAACCAGGCGTCCCACATCATCAATTTTGTGCATCATGAGCTTCCCTGGCGGGATGGCAGGCGGTCGTCGCTGCCGGCCCGCGCTCGACGCCTTGTCGTCTTCCACGATGTTCAAGGCTCCCAAGATGACAAACATGTTCAACATTCGGAGGCACTACCATGCAAACGATCCAAGACGTAATGACCCGCGATGTACAACGCATTTCGCCTGAAGAATCAGTACGCCGTGCGGCACAAATGATGGATGAGTTCAATGTCGGCTCGATCCCCGTGGTGGATGGCGAAAAACTGGTCGGCATGATTACCGACCGCGACATTACCGTACGCTCGACGGCGGCGGGCCAGGCGCCCGAAAGCACGCGCGTGGGCGATGTGATGAGCGTCGACGTGCGCACCTGTTATTCGAACCAGACAGTCGATGAAGTGCTGGGACAGATGGGCGACGTGCAGATCCGCCGCGTGCCGGTGGTGGACCAGGACTCGCATAGCCTGGTAGGTATCGTGTCGCTGGGCGACATGGCTACCAAACACTCGGCTGGCATCGACCACGCGCTCGAAGAAATTTCGACGCCGTCGGAGCCGGACCGTTCGCAAAGCCACTGAGTGGCCGAGCCGCTGGCCGCTGAGGTGCCGAGCCGCCGAATCGCTGGGTCACCGGTCACCGGTCACTGGGTCACTGGGTCACCGGGTCACTGAGTCACTGGGTCACACAGTCACCGGGTCACCGGGTCACTGCGCCACTGAGACACTGCGCCACTGAGTTACTGTGACGCCCATTGGCTTGCTCGTTCCCCGCTGCCCGGGTGACGGACAACACTTCCCGCCGGCGTCCAGCTATTCAGCATCCGGCTGGCGGGACGGCGCGGCGTCGGCGAACGCCGGCAGTTGCGCGCAAGCTTCGTCGATGCGCAAGACCGTAGGAAACGCGTTCATGTCGAGGTTGAAGCGTCGGGCATTGGCCACCTGCGGCACCAGACAGCAGTCTGCCATGGTCGGCGTCTCGCCATGGCAGAACTGCCCGGTCGCGGGATCATCCCTGAGCTGTGCTTCCAGTGCAGTGAACCCTACTCCCAACCAGTGCCGATACCATTTGTTCTTCCCCTCCTCGTCGACGTGCATCGAGTGCACGAGATAGCGCAACACCCGCAGGTTGTTGAGCGGATGAATATCACAAGCGATGGCCTGGCTTAGTGACCGGATGCGCGCCCGCGCCAGCGCCGGCCCGGGCAACAGCGCGGGCTCCGGATAAAGCTCGTCGAGGTACTCGATAATGGCCAGGGACTGCGTCAGGTGATGCCCGTCATGCTCAAGCGCTGGCACGAGGGCGCCCGGATGCACGCGCCGGTAAGCCTCGCCCAGCTGCTCGCCGCCGCCGCGCAGAAGATGAATCGGGATGGATTCCCATTCAAGCCCTTTCAGGTTGAGCGCGATACGCACACGATACGCAGCCGAGCTGCGGAAATAGGTGTAGAGCTTCATCAGGTCTCCTGGCCAGGCTCATGCATCCACGCAGCATGACGTGGCGCCCGCCGCGTTTGCGCCCACTCGTTCAGCATGTCCCATTTCACCGCGTCGAGTTCTGCCAGCATCGCGGGCGTACCCGTGTTGACAGCCAGTTCGAGACGATGGCCGTTCGGATCGAAGAAATAGATCGACTTGAAGATCGTATGGTTGACCGGTCCGATGACTTCGATGCCGTCGGCCTGCAAACGCTCCTTGGCTGCCAGTAACTCGTCCATGGAGCCCACCTCGAGGGCCAGGTGCTGGACCCATGCGGGCGTGTTCTGGTCGCGCCCCATCGGCGGCTGGGTCGGCAATTCGAAGAAGGCGAGCACGTTCCCCATGCCCGCGTCGAGGAATACGTGCATGTATGGGTCAGGTGCGCCTGTGGAAGGAACCCGGTCCTCCGCGATGGCCAGCACGAACTGCATGTTGAGATACTTGACGTACCAGTCCACCGTCTCCTTGGCGTCCTTGCAGCGATAAGCTACGTGATGAATGCGTGTGACCTGCATGCTGACCTCCCGTCTTCACATCGATCTGAAACGCGCTGTTCTCGTTCAGCGTGTACCGCCTGCCGTCCCGACACGGCAGGCCACACCTGGCAAGACCGGCGCCATCTGAAAACCTGTTCCCGTCAGTATCGTACAAAAGCGAAAAACACCGCTGCGGCCGTCCATTTCCACGTTCGCGTTCGCCTGCCCATCACCCTTTTCGCGCCGCAAGCGGCATCACCCGTCCGCCAACACCACTTCGACTGGAACAGTGCGCTCGACAGTTCGCACCGCTCCCACAGCCACCGCCGCTATAATTTCCCTACCGTCGTTTCACACTCCTGCCCCTGGACGCTTGAACCCGCACTGACAACTGCCTGCATGTCCCACAACACCATTGCCATCAACCAGCGCATGAATCGCTTCGACGGCCACCACAGCGTCTGGCTGTTCGGCTATGGCTCGCTGATTTTCAAAGCCGACTTTCCCTACATCGAACGCCGCCCTGCCACTATCACAGGATGGGTACGCCGGTTCTGGCAAGGCTCGCACGATCATCGCGGTACCGAACATGCGCCGGGCCGGGTAGCCACGCTGGTCGCCCAGGATGGCGCGACCTGCGCGGGGATGGCCTACCTGATCACCCCCGAAGAATTCCTGCACCTCGATCACCGCGAAAAAAACGGCTACCTGCGCATCGTTACCGCCATCACCTTCGATGACGGCAGCTCAGTCGAAGGCCTTGTCTACATTGCGGCGGAAGACAACGCTGCATTCCTGGGCGAAGCGTCGGAAGAAGACATCGCCCGGCAAATTGCCCGTTCCAGCGGCCCCAGCGGTCCCAACCGCGACTACCTGCTCGGCTTGGCGCATGCGTTGCGCGAACTCGGCCACGACGATCCACACGTCTTCGCCATTGAATCCTTTCTCGACAAGCTATAACGGCACCCCAGCTGGGGGCACCACATCCTCCTGTTGGATCATCCAAACAGGTCGAGTTGCCCGGTCGCGTTCCCGCATTGCTTGGTTGGCGCCGATGGGACCACGACCGGGCGTTTGAATCGTGAAGCATCCAGCTCGGCAAACCGGCCGCTCACGGGATTCATACCGAGCCGGTCCACCGCTTTCACAAATCGCTGCCGAATGAGATCAGCCCACACGCCCTCGCCGTACATGCGCTTGCTGAAGTCGCTGTCGTACTCTTTACCGCCCCGCATTTCCCGAACCCGATTCATTACCCGTTGGGCCCGCTCGGGGAAATGCGCTTCCAGCCATTGCTGGAACAAGGGATTGACCTCCCACGGCAGGCGCAGCACCACGTAATGCGCACTGACGGCGCCGGCATCGCGCGCCGCTTCCAGCACCCGCTCAAGCTCCGGCTCGGTGATGAACGGGATCACCGGCGCGACACTGACCCGCACGGGAATGCCAGCGTCAGCAAGCGTGCGGATCGTACGCAGACGCCGGGCGGGGGCGGCTGCGCGCGGTTCGAGGGTGCGAGAAATTTCGGAATCAAGCGTCGTGAGGGTGACCGCCGCCATCGCCTGCCTTTTGGCGGCCATGGGCGCGAGCAGGTCGATATCCCGCTCGATGAGCGAGGACTTCGAGATCAATGCCACCGGATGCTCGCAATCGTGCAGCACCTCGAGCACGCTGCGCGTCAGGCGGCGTTCCCGCTCGCAGGGCTGATAGGCATCGGTGTTGACGCCGATGGCGATCGATTCGGGTACGTAGCTGGCGCGCGCCAGCTCACGGCGCAACAGATCGGCGGCATTGACTTTGGCAAACAGGCGGCTCTCAAAGTCCAAGCCGGGCGACAGACCGAGGTAGCTGTGCGTCGGACGGGCGAAACAATATATGCAGCCGTGCTCGCATCCCCGGTAAGGATTGAGCGAAACGTTGAACGGGATGTCCGGAGACGTGTTGCGAGTCAGGATACTGCGTGCGTACTCGTCCACCACATGCGTCTTGAAAGGCGCCGGTTCGTCGTCGTCATCATTCGTCCAGCCATCGTCGAACGATTCGCGTTCATTGACTTCAAAGCGATTTTGCAAGTTGCTGACCGCCCCGCGCCCTTTCCGCGCTGCGAGCGGCTTCGGCGGCAACATGACGCGTTCGTCAAACTCATTGTCCGGACTTTTCACGGCCCACCTCAATACTGTATGGATGTACAGTATATTACGCCAGCCCGCCGCCGGGATCAAGCTTCGTTCGTCACCGGGTGTGTCGAAGTGACATCGGTTTGACGCGCCGCAAGGCGCTCGACGAAAGTATCAAAGGCGGCCAGGATTGGACGGAACTTATTGGCATCGCCGTCAATCTGAGCAAGTGCGTAACAGGCTGCTTCAAGCGTCGACAGCTGGTCGGGGTGATGGGCTTTGCGCACCCGGTAATGGGACGGCGGCATTCCCGCGAGCGCAAATCGTGGAACAACTTGCAAAGGAGGGTTCACATACAACAATTTTCGGCTTTTTCGCCAGGTGCCGTCGAGCACCACCAGGCGCAGCTTGTCGGGTCGCGGCAACGCACCGCGCGCGAGCATGGTCGCTGGTGGCAAGCCAAGCGCGCGGGCATCCGGGGTCTCCGGATAGAGCAGCACTGGTGCGCGACCGCCAGCGCTCAGCAATGAAACGAGCTCAACTTCGTCGAATGTTTCGCCTGTCAGGATCCGGCTTCCCGGCAGGGACAGAGCGAGCAGCCTGGCGCTCCCCTTGGCGTTGCTCACCTCGAGGGGATGCTGCAAGATCAGCAGTTCCACGTCGGTCACAACGGAGGCCACTAACGAACACAGGCACATGCTGACAGGGCGGGTACAGGCCTGACAATGGACGCGGCGCGGTAGGGCCGGTTGAGGCGTGGTGGAAGGCGATGTCATCTTAAGGAGGACGCAGAAACGGGAAAAACTTATTGCGAGGTGCGCGGACGGCCCGCGTGCATGCAAAGCGCGCCGACAGAGGAGCCAGCACCATTGTAAGCGCTTCGCGCCAGGGTGCATCCATCGCCGCGTTGCCAGCCCGTGATCGGCAGCGGCGCCGACGGACGCCTCAGCCCTACCGCCTGGCGCGACGCAGCAGATGCGCTGACGGTCCCGCCGGTAAGCGTCCATCGGCCCGCCGTCTCGGCGCGCGGCACATGGATTAGCGTCACGTCGTTCAGGACGGCGATCGCAGCGCGCATCCTTGCCCGTGTCGGAACATGCGTGGAGCCGGCTCCGCTGACCATTACCTTGTGACGGGTCCGGTGGCGCTGCGGCGCTGCGGCGCTTCGGTGCTGCGGCGCTGCGGCGCTTGGGTGCTACCGTGCTGCGGCGCCGTGGCGCCCCTACGGCGCTACGGCAGCCACGTTGTCGTCCGTTTGCTGCCGGACGCGCTGC
>JBKHWY010000131.1:0-9651 GCA_046566285.1 Gammaproteobacteria bacterium
GCTGGTGCGTTCAGGCCAAGCCTGCCGTGGAGAGGCTTGCAAATGAACCCGATCAACCTGGACACCACAACCGGAAACGCGCCCGCTTCTGACTCCCCGCTTCGCTTCGGCGGCGGCAACTTGGGTCTGATCCGCGCCGAAGAAGGCGAACCAATCGTGTGCATCGTTGACGAAGACGGCCGGTGCTTCGCTACTAGCTCCGTCGAGTTCATCCTGCGGCACATCGACAACTTCTACGACGACCGTGACCGCATGTCGTTGCTTGCGGCGGCTGCCCTGCATTACGGCTTCGAGGACGTGTGGGCGCTGATCGACGGGCGCAACGCCAAGGCAGGCGAGGTGCAGTCATGAGCCAGACCGAACGAATGGCCGCGATGTTCGCCGCCATCGACGACGATGGACGCCGTTTCATCATGGTCATGCTGGAAGGCGAGTACGAGCGTGTACAGCAAGCGCGTCGCCCTGCCCTGCGGCTGATCCGGTGCGGCCCATCCGTACCCGGCGTCAAAGACCGTAAGCAAGCGAAGGGAGGCACATGACGGCGACCAACCCAACCAACCAGCACGGCGCATCGTTCGACGCGGTAGCCCAGTTCAGAGACGCCATCGTGGGCGCTGGCCTGACGCCGCCCGATGTGATCGAGGCTGACGGCAAGCTGCGCCGGTTTTCCAGCAACGGCAAGCCCAAGGACGACGCCGGATGGTACGTGCTGCACAACGGCGCTGTACCGGCCGGCGTGATCGGGGACCACCGCACCGGCCTGAACATGCCATGGCGCGCCGACATCGGACGCACCCTCAGCCTGGCCGAGGAAGAAGCACTCAAGGCCAAGGCCGAGGCCATGCGCCTTATCAGCCAGCGTGAGGAAGCTAAGCGCCGCGCCAAGGCCGCAAGGAACGCGGCGGCGCTGTGGGAAGCCGGCCAGCCCGCAAGCACGGAGCATCCGTACCTGGTGCGCAAGCAGGTGGCACCAGTCGACAACCTGCGCCAACTCGAGGCATCCGCCGTCGCATCGGTCCTTGGCTATGCGCCGAAATCGAGCGGCGACGAGCTGACCGGCGACATCCTGATAGCGCCCGTGTTCGTCGGCGACACCATGACCACGTGTGAACTGATCGACGGCGACGGACGCAAAGCGGCCATCTACGGCGGCGCGAAGACAGGCGGCTACTGGACGTCGCAACCACTCCCCCCGGAAGACCGCGCCGACCTGGTGCTGTTCATCGGCGAAGGAGTGGCAACCATGCTGACGGTCGGCGAGGCTTCCGGCCACGCCTGCATCGCGGCGCTGTCCTGCAACAACCTCATCACGGTAGCCAAGGCGATGCGCAAGCGCTACGCAACGGCGCTGCTGGTGCTGGTGGCCGATCTGGTCAAAGACACGGGCGAGCCGGACCACCACGCCGGCCAGGCTGCGGAATCGGTGAACGGCCGGCTGCTGGTCCCCAGGTTCGGCCCCGACCGGGCGCCAAGGGAGAACGATATAAACGATATGGCCGCGAAGATGGGCATGGACGACGTGCGCACCGCAATCGATGCGGTACTGAATGGGCCTGAGGCTGCACAGGAAGCGCCACAAGGCGACGAAACGGCATCGGACGCACCAGCACCGGCGCCAGCAAAGAAAAAGGCCAAGCGGCTGCATCCTGACTCCGTGACGTGCAGCTATGGCGGCGGCAGGTTCGACGTGTCGAGCCATGGCGTCTACTTCATCGGCACCGACAAGGACGGCAATGAGCAGCCGGAAAAGTGGATTTGCTCACGCCTGCACGTGGTGGCGAAGACGCGGGACGCCAAGAGCGGCGAATGGGGCCGGCTGCTGGAGTGGCACGACGACGACCGCGTACGCCATCAATGGGCGATGCCGCTGGAACTGCTGCAAAGCGACGGCACGGACATGCGGCGCGAGCTGGCGCGTATGGGCCTGTCCATCGCACCGGGCAAGGCACAGCGGGATCTGCTGGCGTCCTTCGTGCAGGTATGGCCGGTAGAGGACCGGGCGCGCTGTGTCGAGCGGCTGGGATGGCATGGTGCTGTGTACGTAACGCCTTCGGAGTCCATCGGCCAGGAAGATGAAATCGTGGTCTTCCAGAACGCGCACGCTCTGGACCCGGCGCTGTCCACGGCTGGCACGCTGGACGAGTGGCGCGCATCGGTGGCGCGACTCTCGAGGGGGAATACGCGGCTGGTGTTCGCCCTGGCGGCTGCGTTTGCCGGCCCGCTTGCCGACGTGGCCGGCGAAGACTCGGGCGGCTTCCACCTGCGGGGCGGCTCGTCGTCGGGCAAGACCACGGCGCTCAAGGTAGCCGCTTCGGTATGGGGCGACCCGAACGCCTACCCGCGACTGTGGCGCGCAACGGCAAACGGCCTGGAAGGGCTGGCGGCGCTGCACAACGATGGCCTGCTGATCCTGGACGAGCTGAGCCAGATCGACCCCAAGGAAGCCGGGGAAGCGGCCTACCTGCTGGCGAACGGCCAGGGCAAGGCGCGGGCATCGCGTACCGGGGCGGCCCGCCAGTCGGCCCGCTGGCGGCTGCTGTTCCTGTCTGCCGGGGAAGAATCGCTCACGGCCCTGATGGCGCGCGCTGGGCGCAAGGCGAACGCGGGGCAGGAAATCCGCCTGGCCGACATCGACGCCGATGCGGGGCAAGGCATGGGCGCCTTCGAGGTGCTGCACGACCAGCCTACCCCGGCAGCGCTGGCGCTGGCCGTCAAGGATGCGGCGATCAAGTACCACGGCACGGCGGGGCTGGCCTGGCTGCGCTACATCGTGGCCGACCGCTCTACCCTGCCGGACACCATTGCGGAAGGGATCGCAGGCTTCGTTGCCGATGCCGTACCCGGCGACGCTGCCGGCCAGGTGCTGCGAGTGGCACGGCGCTTTGCCCTGGTGGCGATGGCCGGGGAGCTGGCCACGCACTACGGCATCACCGGATGGGCAATCGGCGAATCGATGACGGCGGCGCACAAGTGCTTCGCGGCCTGGCTGGAGTCGTTCGGTGGCGCTGGCAACCGGGAGGAACGCAACATCCTTTCCCAGGTGCGCGCGTTCTTCGAGGCCCACGGTGCAAGCCGGTTCGAGGACATGAACGCGACCAGCGACCAACGCATCATCAACCGGGCTGGCTTCTACCGTTCCGGCACCAACGGCGAACGTGAGTTCCTGGTCTTGCCCGAGGCTTTCAGGCGCGACCTCTGCCAAGGGTTCGACATCAAGGCGGCGACGGCGGCACTGCTGGAGGCCGGCTGGCTGGCGCCTGGTGAAGGCAAGCGGCCAACACAGAAGCCGCGTATCCCCGGCATGGGGCCGACACGGTGCTACGTCCTGACTGCGCGGATGTGGGAGGACGAATAATGGGGACCAAACATCGCCAAGCGAATCAATCCACTGTAAAAAAAGTGGGGACATTGGGGACATTGGGGACAACCGCATGGATGCTGGCTTTGCGCCGTCCCCAACATTGGGGACACGGTGGGGACAATGGGGACAAATCCGTTATCTCGGCGCCCTACTCTGTAGCGACGACAGGGGCGCGTCCCCAACTGTCCCCACTTGTCCCCAGCGGATTTGCACAAGTGGGGACGCCCGAAACCCGCATGGATACTGGCTGTCCCCATTGTCCCCAATGTCCCCACAAAAAAACACATCAACTGAAACGAAGACGGGAATCAGCAGCACCAGCCACGGAGCCAAGACCAATGAAACTTGACCTGACCAAAGAGCCGCGCCGCCTGTCCGGGTACAACCGGTCCGACCTGTTCGGTTGCCCGAAGCCGGTTGTTCCCACGGCGGCGGACTGGATCACGATGTTCAAGGCGTTCGATATCCACATCGATCTGTACTGCGCCACGGCCGGCCTGGAGCGCTGGGAAGCCCTGGCGCTCATCAACGGCAAGATCGAGAGGTGCGCGGCATCGTTCCCCGATCTGCTGGCGCTGGTCGAGCGGGAGCGGGAGCGCAACGAGGTGCCACTGTATGCCGAGATGGCGGCAGTGATGGGAGGACGCCACGAACGGACCAACCGTCGAAAGGCTCGAGCAGACCGAAGGGCCGACACGTGACACATGGCAGGCCGGGGGATCAAGAGTCCAGCCGGCCGGCACCGGAAACCGGCCATGCCGCTTTACGATCACGCCAACCCACAAAACGAGGAGTATCCATGGACGCACCAGCACGACAGCCGGACGTTGAGCGCGCGCCAGCCCCGCAGGCGGCGAGATTGCCCGAGGCGATCCGAACCCGCATCAATCAGCTCGCGCACCACTGCGGGCAGCGGCACGAAGCCCAGGTCAAGGCGTCGCTGCTGGACAGCATGAGGCATCTGATGACGGCTGGCGCAAGCCTGGTCGAGCTGACGGCCGCAATGGACCGACACGAAGCCATGGACGGGCCATAGCGCCAGCCTGGAGACTGCGGGCAGCGGCAGAGACCATTTCACGCGCGCGAGGGACGCAGCAAGACCGATAAGAGTGCAACGTTGCACCATTTCTCGCGCGCCCGAGCCAGCGCCAGCAGGCTGGCAGGGGTGGGGGTCAAAAGTATAGGACGCCCCAGGCCCGGACCGCACTGTTCCCTCTGTTGGCTTAAACGTGGACAAAAAAGGTACAGCGAACCTCAGCAAAAGTAGGCAATGCGCGCGCCCGAGCCACGCACCGGGGCCACGACAGACGCTCACGTAGCCGGCGCCAGGGGGCGGGGTTGAAAGTTTGAGCGGCTGTAGCACTAGACCGCACTGTCCGCCTTACTTTCACATCCCCAATTCAAAGTTTGGCCGAAGCCCAGCCAAGCGGGCGCAACCCCACCCGACGGTACGGCGCTGGCGGAGGGGGGCGGGTCGAAAGTCTAGAGCTTCCGGCCACCGACACCGCACTGTTCCTCATGCGCAAAAAATTTCCCCCTTTTCACACTTTATTCAAACGCGCTCAGCATGTGCCGCGCCCCCCCGTCGGTATCGTCTCTCATAGGGAAAACCCTGCGATCTGCGCAAAAAATGGGCATGTTAAGCCCTGTTAAAGCAAGGGGAAGAAATCAGCAAATCAAGCAGCGGCGCTACCGAGCGGTCGCCCCCGGTTGTGTCCGGTTCCACGGGTGGCAATGTCCTTGACCAAGTGAAAACGTATATACAGAAAATCCTTGCACCTTCCATTTCCCGTATATACAATAATTCCATGAACATCACATTCGATCCTGTCAAAGACCAGACCAACACCGAGAAGCACGGCGTGTCCCTGGCGGCGGCAGTAGAGTTTGAATGGGATGACGCGCTGACGTGGGCCGACGAACGCAAGGCATACGGCGAGGGCCGCATGTGTGCCATCGGCTACATCGGCAACCGCCTGCACTATGTCGTGTTTGTGGATCGCGGCGAGGCCCGCCGAGTCATCAGCCTGCGCAAAGCAAACAGCCGAGAGGAGAAACGATATGCCGAAGCTTAAGCCGGGGACCATCCACGCTACCCCCGAAGAAGATGCCGCTATCACGGCGGCGGCCATGGACGATCCGGACGCCCTGCCGTACACGGATGAGGAGTGGGCGAAGGTGAAGCCGAGGCGCGGGCGACCTGCCCAGGACATCACGAAGGTTCCCATGAGCATCCGCCTCGATGCGCGTGTGGTGGATGCCTTCAAGGCCACGGGCGACGGCTGGCAAACCCGGATGAACGATGCCCTGCTGGAGTATGCGCAGCAGCACCACATGCTTACCCCGTAGCGTCGAAGACCTGCACCCGCACAGCGTGAAAAACGGGGCAGCAAAGCTCGGCAGGGGGTAACTTTGGGGGTAACTTTTACCGACAGAATTTAGAAACCCAGCATCCATGCGGGTTTCGGAGGATTGTTCGGTAGACTCCGCCTCCACCAAAACACACTCCAACGTGGTTTTTCCACGTCCAAGAACCCGCCCTAGTGCGGGTTTTTTACTATGGGGAGTCGTATATCTTGGGGTAACATAGTCCAACGACATCCAAACGTTGGCGGGGGTAAGTTTGCGGGGTAAGTGCGCTACCCCCAAAACTGTTACCCCAACCGGCGGCAACCACTGTGCGCTACCCCTGCCATGCCCCTGACCGATACGACGATCCGCACCGCCAAGCCTGGTGCGAAGCCGACCAAGCTCTACGACGAGCGCGGCCTGTTCCTGCTTGTTACCCCGACCGGCGGCAAGTGGTGGCGCCTGAAGTACCGCTTCGAGGACAAGGAAAAGCTGCTGTCGCTGGGCGTCTACCCTGATGTCAGCCTCAAGGATGCCCGCGAGCGGCGCGACGACGCCCGCAGGCAGTTGGCCGACGGTATCGACCCAAGCCACAGCCGCAAGGCGCAGAAGGCGATGCGCCAGGGCAGCGCCGCCAACAGTTTCGAGCTGGTATCGCGGGAGTGGTACGAAAAGCACTCGCCCAACTGGGTAGACGCGCACGGTAGCAGGATCATCCGGCGCCTGGAGCGGGACATCTTCCCCGACCTGGGCGCCCGCCCCATCGCCGACATCTCGCCGCCCGAGCTGTTGCAAGTCATCCGCAAGATAGAAGCACGCGGCGCGCTCGAGACCGCTCATCGTGCCTTGGGCAACTGTGGCCAGGTGTTCCGGTATGCCGTGGCCACGGGCCGCGCCATCCGCGACCCATCCGGCGATCTGCGCGGCGCCCTGCCTCCGGTCAAGGGCGAGCACTTCGCCGCCGTCACCGAGCCGACCCACGCCGCTCAGATCCTGCGGGCCATCAACGAGTACCAAGGCTCCGCTGTCGTGTCGTGCGCCCTGCGCCTGGCTCCGCTGGTCTTTGTCCGGCCTGGTGAGCTGCGCTGCGCCGAGTGGACGGAGATTGACCTGGACGCCGCAGAATGGCGCATCCCGGCTGCACGCATGAAGATGGGAGCCGACCACATCGTTCCGCTCTCAACCCAGGCGGTGGCGATCCTGCGCGAGATTCACGCCCTTACCGGCACCGGGCGGTATGTCTTCCCCAGCGCCCGCACCACTACCCGCCCGATGAGCGACAACGCGATTCTTGCGGCTATGCGGCGCATGGGTATCGGCAAGGATGAAATGAGCGGCCACGGCTTCCGGGCGATGGCGAGGACGATCCTCGATGAAGTCATGGGCATCCGGCCGGACCTGATCGAGCACCAGCTCGCACACGCCGTCAAAGACCCGAACGGGCGGGCCTACAACCGCACTGCACACCTGCCAGCGCGGAGGGAAATGATGCAGCAGTGGGCCGATTACTTGGACAAGCTACGGACGCCAGCGAACCAAGACTGGAGTGATCCCGCATGACGTTCTTCCAGTATTTATTCCAAACGCCCCTAAGTACTGGGCCGTTCACCAGCTTGCGAACCATGAAATGGCGAGCGGAACAGATATTACAAAAGCCAGAACGAACGCACGACGAGCTAGACCGCGCCGCTTTCAGCCTACGGTATGCAATTGATGAACACAATGAGATTCGAGCGGAAGATGAGTTCGAAGCATATGTCGACCGTTTATACACACGTGGTGGCTGGGAGCTTAGTTATATCGAGGGTGCTGATGTCGAAATTGGCCCGACGCGGACACACATTCGAGACCTTCTACAAAACTGGCCTGACTGGGCAGATGATAAGCCTGACTTCATCCGTGCCGAGGACTTTGATGATCTCGAATCGCTACAAGACCTCTGGGTATCATCGGATCGACCAAACTCGTTTTATCGCTTCCTCGACTTTGTAGACGATAACGAGCATGAGTCCTATGCCTTGCTGGCGCTTATGAAGCTTGAAGCGGCGGCGGCAATTTTGCACCTACCAGAGAATCGGACTCCTAACGGTTCATTCAGTTACCCTGTAAGTCGCCCATTGCCTGCCCATGAGACTGCTTGGGCAGGCAACCATTTGATAGAAGCGATGGTGATCCTGTGTTACGCCGAGCGCAAGCTTGCCGAGACACGGAGCGCGGCATGGCGTGCCGAGTCCGAAAGCAAGAGGGAGCAGGCGAAACAAGAACAAGCGGAACTCGACCGCCAGGCCGAAAGCGAAAAAAAGCGAGCGCTGGCGAATATCCGATGGGCCGAAGATGCAGAGAAGCGAAAAGCAGCGAAGACCCTGATCAAAGAGTATTGGGACATCTGGACTAACGATCAAACCCGCTACAGAAGTCAAAGCGAGTTCGCGCAAGACTTGCAGGATCGGATCGAGCGGGAGATTGGCTTGGGGCGAAACAATAAGCTACTCTATTCGGCAGACACGATTAAAGTGAAATTGATTCCAAAAATGCGCAAAACAGAGTAACCCTGCGCCGTACGGTTGCAATGATGCAGCGCATGGTTGTAACTATGCGCCGCACGGTGATTTCGTCACCGGAATGAAACAAGCAAGATTGCCCTGTCGGTCTCAAGCGGACCACCACAGACAGGAGCAATCACAAATGCACCAACTTCCAGAAACTGGATTCCTGCGCCTGCCGCAGATCATCGGCGATAACAAGGCCCATCCCGCTATCCCGGCTGTCGTACCGGTCTGCAAATCCACTTGGTGGGCCGGCGTCAAATCCGGCCGCTTCCCTGCCCCGGTAAAACTCGGCCCGCGTACCACCGCATGGCGCGTCGAAGACATCCGCGCTCTGATCGGAGCCGCACGATGAACGCCCCGGAAAATCGGGTTGTCCGGCTCGCCGCGATCCTGGCTGCACTTCCCGGCAAAGATACCTACACCCAGCGCCAGCGAATGCTCACGGCAATTCAAGAGCTGGGCAGCGTTACCACGTTCGAGGGATCGCGTTACCTGGACTGCTACGACCCGAGGGCGCGTGTCCATGAACTGCGCAAGGAAGGCGCGCGCATCAAGACCGTGATGCGGGCCGAGCAAACCGAGAGCGGCGTAATGCACCGTGTCGGCGTCTACATCATGGAGACCGGCGCCCATGGCTAACGCACACGAATCGCCTATCGTGGCCGCTGCTGGCGCGCCCCTGGTCCATTTGCACAAGGGCCAGCCCGTTACCGATTCGCTCACGATTGCCGCTGAATTTCAGCGCCCGCACAAGAGCGTATTGCGATCCCTTGATGCCTTGATCGCTGACCGCACAATCTCGCGGCTCAATTTTGTGCCGCGAGAATACCTGGACGAACGCGGCAAGAAGCAACGCATGATCGAATTGACCGAGCGCGGCGCATTGATCGCCATGCCGTTCATCGGTGGCCGCAATTCTCGGGCCGGCCAGGTGCGTTTGGTTGATGCGTTCCTGAAGCTGCGCGCCGAGCTGGCGAGCCGTCCGGCTGACTGGGCCGAATCTCGCAAAAAAGCCTCAGTCGGCTACGCCATGATGGCGGACGCCCTGCAAGAGATCCGCGCCGACGACGGCAAGACCACCAGCCCGCACCATTACGCAAACGAAGCCAAGCTAGTGAACTGGGTGCTGTTTGGCCGCTTCGAGGGCATTGACCGCGACGGCCTGGAACGTGCCGACCTGGTGCTACTGGAGAAGGTCGAGGCCCGCAACGCTATCTGGATTGCTCGCGGCCGCACCTACGACCAGCTCTTCATCCGCCACTGGGACACCTGGGCCGAGCCCGGCGTCCGATCGCGCCTGTTCGGCTTTGCGGTCGCCAACGGCCAGGTCACCGGCATCGGCACGCCGCTAACCGGTGCGCTCATTGGCGACACGCCGTCCAAGCCGATGGG
>JBKHWY010000131.1:9661-9904 GCA_046566285.1 Gammaproteobacteria bacterium
GCTCAACACAGCACCCGGCGACATCATGCAGCCTCGGGCGATGCAAACCGCTTGACGGTTCGTCCACCTAGGGCCGATACTGACCACGTTCCCGAGAAAGAGGGAACCGGGTTTAGCAGCCTGAATACACGCGGCGGACAACCGCCTTTTGGCGGTCTTTTTTCGTCCATGCCATTGCATCCTCTATGGGCGGCAATGGTGGGGAGCCTTCGGGCTGCCGGTTGCCGTGTGTGCCGGTCTGCT
>JBKHWY010000132.1:0-9779 GCA_046566285.1 Gammaproteobacteria bacterium
CGTGCCGTCGCGGTGCTCGCCCAGGTACTGGATGCCGGTGCACAGCACCACCTCGCCGCGGTGGCAGAACTCGCAGCGCCCGCAGGCCACGGCCGGGTGCAGCACCACCGGCTGGCCGGGCGCGAGCACGCGCTCGCCGGGATCGACTTCTTCCACGGTGCCGGCGCCGTCCAGCAGCAGATCCGGCGCGACGATGGCCGCCAGCGCGCAGGCGGGCGCGTAGCGCAGCATGTCCTGCACCCGTTTCGGAATATTGATGTGATGGCCCACCAGCCAGAATGAACTGCGGGTGGCCGCGGTGGCCAGCGCCAGCACGATGATGGTGATCCAGATTTCCGTGTCAGTCACGCTGGCCGCCCTTGCTGCCGGGTTTCTCCAGCCATTCCTTGACCACCATGGCGCTCACCATTCCCGCCAGCACGGCGGCCAGCAAACCCAGCTTGTAGGGCAAGCCGTGCGCCAGCACGGACGTCACGGCCGCGACCGCCACGCCCACCCAGGAAGCGCGCCCGATCGTCAGCGGCACCAGGATGCAGATGATGGCCAGGGTGCCGGCAAAGCCCAGGCCCCACTGTTCCGGCACGGCCGATCCGAGGAAGATGCCGGCCAGCGTGCCCACCTGCCAGGCGCCCCAATTCGGGTACAACAAGCCTTTCAGGTAGGACAGCTTGCCCAGCGCCGGGGCTTCGCTGGGAAAACGTTTCAGGAACAGGGCCACGGTCAGGTCGCCCGTGGTATAGCCGAGCGCCATGCGCTTGGGCCAGGGCAGATGGGCAAAATGGGGCGCCAGCAGGGCGGAAAAGATCACGAAGCGCAGGTTGATGACGACGGCGGTGGCAAACACCACCCACACAGGTGCGTCGGCGGCGATCAGGGGCAGCGCCGCCAGCTGGGCGGTGCCGGAAAACACCAGCAAGGTCATGCCCAGCGCCTGTGGCACGGTGAGGCCGCTCTTGACCATCGCGATGCCGACCACCAGGCCCCAGGCCGCCAGTCCGAACAGGGTCGGCATGCCAACCCGGCATCCCTCGCGCCACAACTGCTCGTCTTCATCGGGCGGACGCTCGGCCACCGCGGGCGGCGGAACCAGTTCGCTCATAGGGGCAACTCGCTCATATCGGATTCCTGCCACACTGCTGCGGACGCGCGGGGACGACGGTCGATGACGATGCAGGACGGTGGAGCATACGGTGGGGCGAAAGTTGCGCCCGCTTTGTTCCTTATGGAAACAATGGCAAGCGACATGATTTGTTAGATCACTATTTTACCGATCTTTCGGCAAGCTGCGCGAATCCGCTAAAATCGTGGTTTTCCGGCGTTCGCACGTGATTCGCGCGTGAAGGCCGATCGAAACGTCGTTTTATTATCCCTGATGGAGCATTGATGAACCAGAATCCGCCCGTGGTTGAACTTGGCGACAAGGACTTGCCCGCCCACTGCCCCAACCCGGCCATGCCGCTGTGGTCGTCCCACCCGCGCGTCTTCCTCGATTTCGGCCACGACGGCCTGGCCAAGTGCCCCTACTGCGGCACCGAATACAAGCTCAAGCCGGGCACCGCGCTGGCGCACCACTGATCTCACTGATCCGCTTTGGCAGACTGGTCCGGCGCAGCCATTCATCGCATGAAACGAAAACAACACAATGGCAGCGCGGCCGAAGTCGAAGCCGCGTTCTACGATGCCCTCAACCGGGGCGACCTGGAGGCGCTGATGCAGGTCTGGGCCGACGATGAAGAGATCGTTTGCGTCCACCCGGGCGGGCCGCGTCTGCACGGCCATGCCGCCATCGAAGCCTCGTGGCGCACCATCCTCGAGCGCGGCGGCTTGCAGATCCGCCCATCGCAGTCGCACGAAACCCACAACCTGATGAGTTCCGTGCACTCGGTCGTCGAAGGTGTGACGTCCTCCGGCGATACCCCCGCTCATCTCATCGCCACCAACGTCTACATCAAGACGCCGCAGGGCTGGCGCATGGTGCTGCACCATGTGTCGGTGGCGCCGGGCCCGGTGCCATCCGGCACGTCAGCGCATCCCATCCTGCACTAATCACATGTACGACCGGCGCATGAACGACCGGCGCATGCACTACCGCGCCCCAGCGTGGCTGCCCGGCGGCCACCTGCAGACCATCTACCCGGCGCTGTGCCTGCCCAAGCCGGCCGTGCTCTACCGGCGCGAACGCTGGGACACCCCGGACGGCGACTTTATCGATGTCGATTTTGTCGACGGCCCGGCCGACGCGCCCCTGGTGGTGCTGTTCCACGGGCTGGAAGGCTCGTCCGACAGCCACTATGCGCGCGCCCTGATGGCGGCCGTCCATGCGCGCGGCTGGCGCGGCGCGATTGCCCATTTCCGTGGCTGTTCGGGCGACCTCAACCGTGCACCGCGCTTCTACCACTCGGGCGACTCGGCCGAAGTCGGCTGGATCCTGCGCCGCCTGCGCGAGCGCTGCACCAGCGAGCTGTATGCGGTGGGTGTCTCGCTGGGCAGCAACGCCCTGCTGCGCTGGCTGGGCGAATGCCGCCAGGAGGCCGCCATTGTCGAGGCCGCCTGCGCCATTTCGGCGCCGCTCGACCTGACGGCCGGCGGCGCATCGCTGTCAAACGGGCTGAACAAGCTGTACACCCGCATGTTCCTGCGCACGCTTATCCCGAAGTGCCTGGCCAAGCTGGAACAGTTTCCCGGCCTGTTCGACCGCGCCGCGCTGCTGGAAGCGCGCGACCTGTACGCCTTCGACAATGTCGTCACCGCGCCGCTGCACGGCTACCGCGACACCGATGACTACTGGCACCGCGCCAGCGCCCGCCACGTGCTGGGCCAGATCGCCGTGCCCACCCTGGTACTGAACGCCCGCAACGACCCTTTCCTGCCGGGACGGCACCTGCCCACCGAGGCATCCGCCAGCGTCGTGCTGGAGTATCCCGAGGGCGGCGGCCACGTCGGCTTTGTCAGCGGAGGGCCGCCCGGCTCGCTTGCCTGGCTGCCGCGCCGCATCCTGCATTTTCTCGACGGCACCCGCGCGCCGGGCGCCGACAAACTATGCGAAGCTGGACTGCATGGATGACATCGTAAAACAGGCGATGGCCAAGTGGCCGAACGTGCCGCACTGCTACGGTTGGCTAGCCCTGGACGCGCGCGGTTACTGGCGCATGCGCGACGAACGCGCCCAGCACCTGGACCTGCCCGGCGACAAGCTCACCCAGCCGGCCCTGCTCGGCTTCATCAATCGCAACTACGCCTCCGACGAGCGCGGGCGCTGGTACTTCCAGAACGGACCGCAGCGGGTGTACGTGAACCTCGAAGCCACCCCCTTCATTGCCCGCACCGATCCCGAGGCGGGACTGATGCTGCACACGGGCGTGCCGGCCGGGCCGATCGAAAAGGCCTGGCTGACCGAACAGGGCCAGTTGCTGGTGCGCGCCGGTGCACGGCTGGCGCAGGTGGATGACCGCGATGTGGCGCAACTGCTGGGGGCGATGGAGCTGGACGGCCTGCCTGCGCACGACGAGGCCCTGCTGGCGTGGATGGAAGGCGGCGCGGCCGAGCTGCGCCTGAATTACCGGGGCGAACGTATCGCCGTGGAGCGCATTGCTGCGGAACAGGTGGCCGAACGCTTCGGCTTCGTCAGGCTGCCGACCGCCTAGTTCTTCTTCGCCTCTTTCAATTCTTCCCGGTGGCGCGCCTGCAGTTCGCGCTCACGCGCATCAATCACAGCCATGTCGTAGAAGGATGCGTCGCCCGCCTTGCGCGCGATATTGAGCTGGTCCAGCGCGGCCGGCAGGCTGCCGCTCAGCACATAGGATTCGGCCAAGGCCATGTGCTGCAAGGCTTTCTTGCCCTGTGCCGCATAGGTCTTGGCCAGCAATTCCTGCCATTTCGGCTCGCTCCGGTACAGCTGGACCTGCTCGCGCAGGAAGCGCGCGGCATCGTCTAACTTGTCGTTGGCGATCATCGCCTCGGCATACTGGCGTCCGATGCCCTGCGAGAGCGGAAATTTCTCGTGCGCTTCCTTGGCTTCCTTCAGCGCCGCCTGGGTGACCGCCTGCGGCTGGCCGGGCGCCAGCTTGATTTCCAGCGCCATGCTGGCGAACATCCAGGCCGCGTCCGAGGCCGACTGTCCGGTTGAAAACACCGCGCCCTGGGTCGGCTTCATGGTGGCGCGCGACTTGTCCAGCCAGCTTTGCGCGGCCGCCAGGTCGCCCTTCTTCAGCGACAGGTAAGCCATGCCGTACTGGGCCGCCGCCTGCTGCTGGCGGCTCTGCTGGGTCAGCTGCGACTCGAACGCATAGCGGGTCTCGACCCGGCCCTGCACGCTTTCATCCTGCAGCACGCGCGCACGGGCACGCACCAAGTGGAATTCCAGCCCGTCCACGCGCGAGCGCGGCGGCAGCTCGCGGATGCGCGCCTGAATATCGGCGATGCGCTCGGATGTCAAGGGGTGGCTCAGGAGGGAGGCCGGCACCAGGTCGGACGCGTACAGGCGGTTGGCCGACTGCAGCCGCTGGAAGAAGGCCACCATGCCGGACGCGTCGAAGCCGCCCGCGCCCATGATCTGGAAGCCGACCCGGTCGGCCTCGCGCTCGGCATCGCGGCTGAAGTTCAGCTGGCGCTGGATGGCCAGGCCCTGCCCGCCCATCATCACCCCCATGGCCGCGGCGCCGCTGGACTTGGACGCCAGCGCCGCCAGCAGCATGGCCGCCAGCGGGATCAGCGCATCCTGCTTTTGCTGCCCGATCATGCGCGCGATGTGGCGCTGGGCCACGTGGCCGATCTCGTGCGACAGCACCGAGGCCAGTTCCGATTCGTTCTGCGCGGCCAGCAGCAGGGCCGAATGCACGGCGATGAAGCCGCCCGGCAGCGCGAAAGCGTTCAGCATGGGGTCGCGCACGGCGAAGAAAAAGAAGTCCGAATTGGTCTCGCCGCGCGCGCCCGGCGCCGCGGCCACCAGGGCGGAGCCGAAGGTGTTCAGGTATTCGATGATGGGGTCGTCATCGAGATAATCCACATTGCGGCGGATATCGTTCATGATCGCCTCGCCCAGCTTGCGTTCCATGACGGGCGAGAGGTCGCCGCGCGCGCTGTCGCCCAGGGTCGGCAGGCCGGCCGCGCTGGGCGCTCCGGCAGCCAGGGACGGCGGCCATGCGCTGGCCAGGGCCGCAACGGCGGCGCAGACGCCAAGGGCCCGGCGCAGTGAAGACTTGCGTGTGTGGATGATTGCTTTAGGCGATTTCACGGGTGCTATCATACCGCGAACCTTCGGGAGGCCGTGCTTCCCGGTCCGGCTGAAACACTTTGTTGCCTCTACACTTTGTTACCTCGCGCATTCCATTCATGACCCGCACCGCCCCGCCCACCAGCGCGGCCGAGCTCTCGACAACCTCGACCGCCCGCGTGGCGGCACTTGTGCTCTCGCTCTGGCTGCTCTCCCCCGCACTTCACGTTGCCGTATCGTCGCTCCAGTCTGGCCACACCTCGCATGCCTTCGCCGTGCTGGCCCTGGCCGCCGCCGTGTTCGCGACGCCCCTGGCGTTTGTTCACACGCCGCGCGCATTTTTTCTGCTGTGGCTTCCGGTTGCGCTATGGGTACCGGTCCAGCTGTTCCTGCTGAACCTGTTCGGCGGTACGCCCGGCCCGATCTTCTTCAGCGCCCTCCTCAATACCGACCCGGTGGAAACCAAGGCCACGATGGCGGGCATCGGCCTGGTTGCCCTGCTCTTGCCGGCGTCCTGGATCCTGTACGTGTGGACGGCGACCCTGCCCAGCCTGCGGGTGCCCATGTCCGTACGGTTTCGCAACGCTCTGCTGGGTCTGGCGCTCCTGTACGGCGCTGCGGCCACCTTGACCCATCCAGACTTCGGCCCGACCAACGTCCAGACCGCGCTGTGGAGCGACGAAGTCTTGACCGACAGCTTTCCCACCGGCCCGGTGCTGGGGGTGACGACGGCGCTCGTGCAAGGCCGGCCCGAGCGGGTAGGATGGATCGCAGCCTCGGCGCCGCCCGATCCGCAGATCGTCGTGCTGATCATCGGCGAGACCATGCGGGCCGATCACCTCGGCCTGTACGGCTATGCGCGCGACACCACGCCCAAGCTGGGCAAGATCGCATCCGAACTGGTCATCTTCCGCGACATGGCGGCCTCGGCCAACTCGACTTTTGTGGCTTTGCCCAACATTGCCAGCGTCAAGACACCGAAAGGCATGCTGGACGTCGCGACCATCTTCCGCAGCGCGGGATTCGACACGGCGTGGTTGTCCAACCAGGCCAGTCATGTGTACCAAAGCGACGCGCGCCTGAAGCGGTTTTCGGAGATGAACTGGAACTCGAGCAACCGCCTGGATCAGGAACTGGTGCCCGAACTGGCCGAAGTGCTCAAGCAGGAAGGCGAGCGCAAGTTCATCGTGCTGCATCTGATCGGCAGCCATTACCCGTACGACCTGCGTTACCCAGAGAGCATGCGGGTATTTCGCCCCACCGAATCAGAAGTAAAGGGCGGGTTCCGTCCTGCCAATAAGGCAAATTATGTGAACTCGTATGACAACTCCATTCTGGCAACGGACGACATGGTTGCCCGCGTGATTGACATGGTGCGGGCCAGTGGCAAACCGTCCGTGGTCGCGTTAACGGCGGACCATGGCGAGAACCTGTATGACGACAAGCGCAACAAGATCTTGCACAGCAACCCGGAAGCGTCACGGGCGGAAGCCTTCGTTCCGTTGGTAATCTGGGCGAATTCGGGGTATGCGGCGAAACATCCTGATCGCCTGGCGCGCTTACGTGCCAACCGGGATCAGCCGGCCGGTCATCTGAATGTCGTGCCGACCTTGGTCGACCTGGCGGGGATCTCATCCACGTATGACCCGCGCATGGACAGCTTGGCCCAGGCCGATTTCCGTCCCCGCCCTCGCTCATTACTGCAAGCCAGTGGAACCATGGTCCAGGTGGACGCCCTGAAGTGATCGGTTCAGGAGAAACAATGGAAAAAGCCCCGGCGCGCGATGCGACCGGGGCTTTTCTAATGCTTGACCGTTCTAGTGGGTCAGGCGGTCATGCTGCCATTAGGTGTTACGGCAGCTAACTGGTACATATTTGAAGTTGGCCGAGGTGGTGGTGCATGCCCAGGTGACGACATTGTCGGCGTTCAAAGTTGGCTTGTACGTCAACTCAACAGATTTTGCCTTGGTCGTACCGGTAACCTTGATGGTGCCAGTCGCGTCGTCGCACTTGTACGAAGCCATGTTATCGGTTGGGACGGTGGAGTCGGTGACGCCTTTGCACGAGCCAGCGACGGTGCCGTTCAGGTAGCCGATGTTTTCACCAACGGTATTTTTCAGCGAACTGGCCATGGTGGCCAGTTCGGCGACGCGGCCGCGAACCATGTAATCCTGATAGGCAGGCAGGGCGACTGCAGCCAGAACACCGACGATCGCTACGACGATCATCAGTTCGATCAGGGTGAAGCCCGCTTGCGCTTGCGCTTTAACTTGTTTCATCGATTTCATTTCAGTTCTCCAGTTGGGTGCGGAATGGGTTTTTGTTGCTGCCCTTTGCTAACAGCAAACGCCGTGCCAGCTCATCCATATGACGTTTAGTCCACTTCAACAAGGATTTCGCCCAAAAATGTCTTCCCTGGCCGTGCCGTGTGACAAGTTTTGTCAGTGCGAGCTAGCGAAAATCGTCAGACCAACAAAACCGTCCAGACAGGGAGACTTCGGCCTCCATCCGCATTCACGTGAAGAGTGGCCCACCATTCAAAAGCCCCGGCGCTAAATGCAACCGGGGCTTTTGAGGGGCACAGCTCGACTGAACGACAACTTTCGTTCAGTCAGGCGGTCAAGCCACTATCAGGTATTACGGCAGCTAACTGGCACGTACTTGAAGCTGGCCGAAGCGGTGGTGCATGCCCAAGTGACCACATTGTCTGCGTTCAGACTTGGCTTGTACGTCAGCACAACATCTTTCGCCTTGGGTGTACCGGTAACCGTGATCGTGCCAGTCGCGTCGTCGCACTTGTACGAAGCCATGTTATCGGTGGCGACGGTGGAGTCGGTGACGCCTTTGCAGGAGCCAGCGACGGTGCCATTCAGGTAGCCGATGTTTTCACCAACCGTGTTCTTCAGCGAGCTGGCCATGGTCGCCAGCTCAGCGACACGGCCACGGACCATGTAGTCCTGATAGGCAGGCAAGGCAACGGCGGCAAGCACACCAACGATCGCAACAACGATCATCAGTTCGATCAGGGTGAAGCCAGCTTGAGCTTGGGCTTTTACTTGTTTCATCGATTTCATTTCAGTTCTCCAGTTGGGTGGTGATACGGGTTTGGGTGACCGCGATTTCCCATGAGCAATTGCCGTGCCTGCCGGCAAACAAAAAATTCTGAAGCGAAAATCTAGTTACCTGCCGAAAATAGAGCAAACTTGGCGTACTCGCTGACAAAATTTGTCTCCCAGCTGTCGGAAACTGTCATGTGAAATTCCAACGGATGCGGTAGCACTCCTACCGAGCGCATCGATATCATGCGTTCAGCCCCTGAATGTTCGTGCGCTGAGGCATGAGCGTCCTGTGTGCGGGTGTTATCATGCTGGCCGCTCCCTCACCCGCTATTCAGGTTCCCCATGTCCCCGTCCCCCACCGGTCTCACCCACTTCGATGCCTCAGGCCAGGCGCACATGGTCGATGTCGCCGCCAAGGCCGACACGCACCGGGTCGCGGTGGCGACGGGAACCATCCGCATGCAGCCCGCAACCCTGGCGACCATCGTCAACGGCACGGCTAAAAAAGGCGACGTGCTCGGCATTGCCCGCATCGCGGCCATCATGGCCTCGAAGCGCACCAGCGACCTGGTGCCGCTGTGCCACCCGCTGGCGCTGACGCGCGTCACGGTCGAATTCAAGACGGACGAAGCGGCCAGCAGCGTGCATTGCCGCGCGCAGGTGGAGACGATCGGGAAAACCGGGGTGGAAATGGAAGCGCTGACCTCGGTGCAGGTCGGACTCTTGACGATTTATGACATGTGCAAGGCCATCGACCGGGGCATGGTCATGACCGATATCGGCGTGGTCGAGAAAACCGGCGGCAAATCCGGCACCTGGACGGCCGGCCAGCCCTAGCCATTGCGACTACGGCGTCGCCGCCGTCAGCCGGAACACCATATTCGTTCCGATCAGCTCGATCTTGTCGCCATGCGCCAGCAGGCGGCGTTCTCCCTCGACCGGCTTGCCGTTGATGATCGGAATTTCCTTGCCGTCCATGTGCTGGAAATAATAGGCGTTGGACTGGCGCGTGATCGCTACTACCTGCACGCCAGGGCGGCCGAGGGTCGAGACGGGCTTGGTCAGGGTGAGCAGTTTGCCGGCATTGGCTCCGCTGGTGACTTCGATGGTACCCACCACCGGCGGGCGGGCGCGGCCGGGCACGCCCTTGACAAAGCTGATCTGGAAACGCGCCAGCGCGATGTGGTCGCCATCGACCAATAGCTGGCGGCCCACCTTGCGCCCGTTGACGTAGGTGCCGTTGGTGCTTTCCATGTCTTCGATGAAGACATCCTCGCCCACCGTATTGAAGCAGGCGTGCTGGGCGCTGACTGCGCGGTCGCCGATCACGATATCGCAGGCCGGGTGACGCCCGAGCGTCATCCTGGGCTTGTTCAGCTCGACTTCCTGCAGGATCTGCTGGTCACGCGATACGATGATTTTGGCCACTGTCGGGTTTCTCCCTTGCCGAAAATGATAACGGGGAGCATCACGCTCCCCGTTATATTAGCAGTCAGCGGGCCGCTGAC
>JBKHWY010000133.1:0-9728 GCA_046566285.1 Gammaproteobacteria bacterium
CTCACGCTCTTGTTATGGTCCTCGGGGAAGCGCGAATAGTAGGCTTCGCGATCCCAGCGCTCGGCCGGCACTTCGCGGATATGGCAGGCGCCGGCGGCCAGGTTGCGCCAGAACGCGTCCAGGGTGTTCGCGCCGGGGAACCGGCACGCCATGCCAACGACGGCGATGGGCTCGGAAGCGGACGTGCCGGCGGGCGCCGTGCTGGGTTGATTCGACATATCAGTATTCATTCAAGTACAGAGGTCAGGAAATCCGTGTAGTCGTTGCAAGCCACGAGCCTTAGCCTCCCAGCGCGGCGGGCATGCGCGCCGGAGCCAGGCCGGCGGCGTTGTCCGCCACCGCCGGGGCGGCGGGCGCCTTGCTGCTGGCGAACTGCTCCATCAGGCGGGCCTGCTGCTGGCGGGCGGCGGCAATCGCCTTCTCCTTCACGTGGCCGAAACCGCGGATGGTCTCGGGCCAGCCGGCCAGCGCCACGGCGGTGGCCAGGTTGCCGACATGCAGACCGCCCAGCAAAGTGCGCACCTGATTGCGGTATTCGCCGATCAGCTGGCGTTCCAGCTTGCGCTCGGCGCTGTAGCCGAACGGGTCGAACCAGCCGCCGCGCAAACCCTTCAGGCGCGCCAGGACCTTCAGCAGGGGCCACAGCCACGGCCCGTATTCGGACTTGAGTGGCCGGCCCTGCTCATCCTTGCGCGCAAACAGCGGCGGCGCCAGGTTCAGGGCCAGCGAAAAGTCGCCATCGAAGCGCGCGCGCACCTGCTTCATGAAGTTGCCGTCGGTGTACAGGCGCGCCACTTCATATTCGTCCTTGTAGGCCATCAGGCGGAAGTAGTTGCGCGCCACCGCCGTGGTGAGCTGGCGGCCCGGGCCCAGCCGGCTTTCCGCTTCGCGCACCTGATTGACCAGCTCCAGGTACTCGGCCGCATAAGCGGCATTCTGGTAGGCCGTCAGGGTGGCGGCACGGCGCGCCACCAGCGCATCCAGGCTGGGCGGGCGGTGCAGCTGCACCGGCTTGGGCGGCACGGCCATGCGCTGCACGCGGGCGAGGTCATGTCCGGCGCGCCGGCCCCACAGGAAGCTGGCCTTGTTGGCCGCCACCGCCACGCCGTTCAATTCGATGGCGCGCAAGAGCGCCGCTTCCGACACCGGCAGCGCCCCCTTTTGCCAGGCAAAGCCCAGCATGAAGATGTTGGTGGCGATCGAGTCGCCCATGAGGGCGGTGGCCAGCGCGGTGGCATCGAAAAAGTCGCCATGCCCGCCGCTGCCCTGCTCGATCAGCGCGCGCGTCTGCGCGGCCGGGAACTGCCAGTCGGCCTGCTGGGCGAAGTGGCCGGTGGGGGTCTGGTGGGTGTTGATCAGCACGCGGGTGCGGCCGGCGCGCATTTTCGACACCGCGTCGTTCGCTCCGGCCGTCAGCATGTCGCAGCCGATCACCAGGTCCGCTTCGCCGCTGGCGATGCGCTGGGCGTGCAGGCGCACGCCCTCGGCGCCGATGCGGATGTGCGAGGTGACCGAGCCGTTCTTCTGCGACATGCCGGTCATGTCCAGCACCGAGACGGCCTTGCCTTCCAGGTGGGCGGCCATGCCGAGCAGCGCCCCGATGGTGATCACGCCGGTGCCGCCGATCCCGTTCAGGAGGATGTTGTAGGGCTTGTCGCAGCCGGGCAGCACGGGGTCGGGCAGCGCGCCGAAGCTGTCCGAGGCCGGGCTGGCCGAGCGCGGCTTTTTCAGGCTGCCGCCCTTGACGGTGACAAAACTCGGGCAGAAGCCCTGGGCGCAGGAATAGTCCTTGTTGCAGGACGACTGGTCGATGGCGCGCTTGCGCCCGTATTCCGTCTCCACCGGCATGATGGAGGTGCAGTTCGACTGCACCCCGCAATCGCCGCAGCCTTCGCACACCGCCTCGTTGATGAACAGGCGCTTGGGCGGATCGGGATACTCGCCCTTCTTGCGGCGGCGGCGCTTCTCGGCCGCGCAGGTCTGGTCGTAGATCAGCACCGAGGCGCCCTCCACTTCGCGCAGGCTGCGCTGCACCGCGTCCAGTTCGCTGCGCTCGTGCAGGGTCACGCAATCCGGCAGGCCGGCCCCTTCTTGCCCGCCCTGGTAGCGCCCCAGGTCTTCGGTCACCAGCGCGATGCGGCGCACGCCTTCGGCCGCCATCTGGCGCGCGATCATCGGCACCGAGGTCACGCCGTCCACCGGCTGGCCGCCCGTCATGGCCACCGCGTCGTTGTACAGGATCTTGTAGGTGATGTTCACCTTGGCCGCCACGGCCGCGCGGATGGCCAGGTAGCCGGAGTGGAAATAGGTGCCGTCGCCCAGGTTGGCGAACACGTGCGGCAGCTCGGAGAACGGGGCCTGGCCGATCCAGGTCGCGCCTTCGCCGCCCATGTGGGTCATGGTCTTGTTGTGGTCCGAATAGATCGCCGCCGCCATCGCGTGGCAGCCGATGCCGCCGGCGCCGATCGAGCCCTCGGGCAGCACGGTCGAGCGGTTGTGCGGGCAGCCGGAGCAGAAATACGCCGGACGCGGCGGCGTCGCGCGCGCGCCGGCGGCGGCCGAATGGGCGCCTTCCAGCGCGTCCAGCATGGCCAGCCGTGCGCTCATCGCGTCGCTGGCATGAAAGCGCCCCACCCGGGCCGCGATCACGCGGGCGATCTGCGCCACCGAGAAGTCCACCCGGGCCGGCAGCAGGCAGATGGCGCCAGCGGACTTACCGATCACGGCTGGACGGCGCCCATCGGGCAGGTCGTACAGGAGTTCCTTGAGCTGGGATTCCACCAGCTGGCGCTTTTCCTCGACCACCAGGATTTCATCCAGGCCGTCGGCAAACGCGCGCGCGCCCACCGGTTCCAGCGGCCAGGGCATGGCCACCTTGAACAGGCGGATGCCGATCGCGCTCGCGGTGGCGTCGTCGATGCCCAGCGCTTCCAGCGCTTCGCGTACGTCGAGATAGGATTTTCCCGACGCGGCAATGCCCAGGCGCGCGTGCGGGCCGTCGATGGTCACGCGGTTGATCTGGTTGGCGCGTGCATAGGCCAGCACCGCGCCCAGCTTGTGGTCCTGCATCAGCGCTTCCAGCTTGCGCGCCTGCACCCCCACCGTGTCGGGCGACAGGCGGCTGTTCAAGCCCCCTTCCGGGATCGGATAGTCATGCGGCACGCGGATCTGCACGCGCCACGGGTTGGCGTCCACCGAGGCGCTCGACTCGACCGTGTCGGCCAGCGCCTTGAAGCCCACGGCGCAACCGGAAAAGCGCGACATGGCCCAGCCGTGCAGGCCCAGGTCCAGGTATTCCTGCACATTGCAGGGGTACAGCACGGGGATCATGCTGGCCGCGAACATCGGGTCCGACTGGTGCGGCAGGGTCGAGGAATAGGCGCCGTGGTCGTCGCCGGCCACCAGCAGCACGCCGCCATGGCGCGCGCTGCCGCTGTGGTTCAGGTGGCGGAACACGTCGCCGCAGCGGTCCACCCCCGGGCCTTTCCCGTACCACATGGCGAACACGCCGTCATAGCGCGCCGGACCGATCTGGTCCACCTGCTGGGTGCCCCAGACGGCGGTGGCGGCCAGGTCTTCGTTCACGCCTGGCACGAAGCGGATGTGATTGCCCTTCAGATGGCGGCCGGCCTTCCACAGGGCTTCGTCGAAGCCGCCCAGGGGCGAGCCGCGATAGCCGGAGATGAAGCCGGCGGTATTGAGTCCGGCGGCCTGGTCGCGCAGGCGCTGCAGGAGGGGCAGGCGCACCAGCGCATCGATGCCCGACAGGTAGATGCGCCCCGAGGTGGCGCTGTATTTGTCGTCGCGGTCGCTGTCCGTGCCCGCCAGGGTGGGCGCAGGCGGAGTGGCGGCCGAAACGGCGGACGGCTGGGCTGTTGCGGTGGGCATGGTGGCTCCAAGGTCGCGATCCGAAAAATGAATGTCATGCCGATGTGGTTGCGGGTACCGGCCTATTGAATGGAAAAGTGAATATTCACGTTTACATATAGTTTGCCGGGCCGGTGAATATTCACCTTTGCATTCGCATCGATCGGGGATGTCCCATTGTTCGCCGTGGAAGCTTCAAGCCGGGCGGCAAGTGTCATTCTGGCGAATTGGCAGTGCATCGAGCAGATGGTGCGAAGTATATGCGGCACGCCTGCCGATTAAACCCCTGCATTTGTCGGGGTGAGCTGCCGCACATAGGGAAAACCCCTCTCCCCCTGCATTTGTCGGGGTTTCATCGGAGGTCAAGCCCGCTTACAGTGCGTTCCTATCGGTTCACGGCGAATTAAAGCCATTTTCGCCAACGTTGACCGAAGCGAGGATCGAACAGCATCGATCATGCAGCGAAGTCGCAGCAAAAAATGATTGCGACCGACACTGCACCAATTCATGAATCAACATTAATGCAGCGGCACGCGGCACGGCAATTAACGCAGCACGGCACGCATTATTAACGCACCATCGGGCGGGAACGAAAATGAGCGATAAATGGACACATGGATCAAGGCGGGTGGTAATCACCGGCTATGGCTGCCTCACGTCGATGGGCGAAAATGCCGCGGACACCTGGCAAGCCATGGTCGATTACAAGGTCGGCTACAAGCGCCATGAATTGACCGACCAGACGATCAAAGCCAAGTATTTCGCTTTTATCGAGGAAAAGAAAGAACGCTATAAAGGATTTCCCAAGCAAATCCTGCGTTCCATTCCACTGTTTGGAAAATACACCCTGGTGGCGGCGCGCGAAGCCGTCAACCATGCCTTCGGCAATGCCGAGAACCTGGCCAAGGCCTACAGCCCCTTCGATTGCGGCGCCATCATGGGCACCGGCTGGGGCGGCCTGGACCAGGCATTCGATATCCGCGACGAATACCGCGATACCGGCTTCTGTAATTCCGCCGGCAGCCTGATTTCGATGCCCAGCATCGCCTCGGCCGCCTGCAGCCTGTCCTGGAACCTGCGCGGCTACCAGAATACCGTCATCGGCGCCTGCGCCACCGGCACCATCGCCGTGGGCGACGCCTATGAAATCATCCGCAGCGGCCGCGCCACCATGATGCTGGCCGGCGGCGCCGAATCGATCCGCACCGAAAACAATGTGTGGAGCATCGACGTGCTGCAGGCGCTGGCCAAGGAACAGGACGACATCGCCAAGGCGTGCTGCCCGTTCAGCCTCGACCGCAACGGCTTCATCCTGGCCGAAGGCGCCGCCGTGCTGTGCCTCGAAGAGCGCGACGCTGCCATTGCCCGTGGCGCCAACATTCTGGCGGAAATCACCGGCTACGGCATGTACTCCGATGCGCGCGACCTGTCGGCACCGGCCGAGGACATGGAGGCGCGCACCCGCTCGATCCTGACGGCCATGTACCAGGCCGACATCAAGCCGTCCGACATCGACTACATCAATGCGCACGGGACTTCGACGCCGCTGAACGACGTCAACGAGTCCGACACCATCAAGCGCGCGCTGGGCGAGACGGCTTACCAGATCCCGATTTCCAGCACCAAGTCGTACACCGGCCACATGATCGCGGCGGCGGGCAGCTTCGAGACCATCGTCTGCGTCAAGACCATCGAAACGGGCCTGCTGCCGGCCACCCTGAACCTGAACAACCCCGATCCGGCCTGCGACCTGAACTACATTCCGAACCGCCACATCGAAGGGGCGGACGTGAAGACCGTGATGAACCTCAGCTGCGGCTTCGGTGGCCTGAACGCCGCGCTGGTTTTGGAGAAAGCGCAATGAACAGCTGGCATTTCGACCACGCACAGATCGCCTCGTGGGCGCAGTTTTCCGGCGATTTCAACCCCATCCATTTCGACATCGAAAAAGCGATGCAGGCGGGCAGCCGCTCGATCATCGTGCACGGCATGCTGCCGCTGCTGCACGTCAAGCAGGACATCGCCAACCGCCATGACGAAAGCGATTCCTGGAACCAGTGGCTCAACATTAAGTGCCGGTTGAAATCGCCCCTGCTGCGCGATGCCCGCCACGAATACATGGTGCGCGAACTGGGCCAGAAAGGGAAATTCTCGATTCGCCCGATCGGCAAAAAGGAAGATCTGGTGCAAGGCACTTTCAGCGCCGAGGAAACCATTGAACCGGGAATCGATACCGGCGAAATCACGCTCGATTCCGCCATGATCGGGGATCGCCTGGCGCAATTTTCCCGGCTGTTTCCGGAAATAGATTATTTATGGATCGCCATCGACAGCCTGGTATTTTCCCGCTTTCTCGAATCGGAAATTCCATTCGTGCTGGCGCGCGAGAACAATATGGTGCGGGATGCCCGCAACCAGGTGGAATTGATGAACAAGGCGCTGACCATTCAGACCTTCCATTCGGTGCAGATTTCACCCGAATTATTGCGCAAGAGCGTGCGTAGTCAGCGCGATATCAAGAGTATCAAAATCAAGCTGGGCCAGCCTGTATCCGTGAAAAATAATGATTCCGAGCTGCTTGGATCGCATACGCTGGAAATTTATTTGAACGGCGAATTCTCGATGCGGTCCGAAATCGGACTGATGTTAAAACTTAATTGACCTGCAAGGAAACCAACCATGAACACCAATGAAAGCGTATTCCAATTCCTCAAAGACGCGGTACTGGAATTGAAGGATATCGAAGAGGACGATGTTACCCCGGAATCCGCGCTGGAAACCATCGACCTGGAAAGCCTGGATTACGTCGACCTGCAGGTCAGTATCCGCAAGAAATACCAGCTGGAGATCCCTTCCGACCTGTTCGTGTCGGGCCAGATCAGCACCCTGGGCCAGCTGGCCAGCTACATCGTCGAGGAAAGCGCGAAGCTGAGCGCCGCGGCGGCCTAACCCACTCGCCAACCCACTTGATCGAGACCAACATGACGAATATGCAAGTGCCAATTTTCGCGTCGCCGGAAAACCTCAAGGTGATCGGCGCCATGATCGGGCCATCGCACCGCGATCCCATGAAGCTGGAGGAAGTGCTGCCCTGGGAACAAGGCATCGACCGCTCCAAGCCGCCCAAGCTGCCCGAGGCGAGCTGGCTGTACGGCACCCCGTACTGGGACCAGCTGACCGAAGCCCAGCGCCTGGAAGTGCTGTGGCTGGAAAACGCCCGCGACGTGTCGAACTTCATCACGCTGGAACAGTACCTGCCGCCGATCTACATGGGCTACCTGGCCGCCTTCGGCCAGACGCTGGCGCCGGAGATCGAGGAATACATGATGATTTTTTCCAAGGAAGAAATCATCCACACCATGATGTTCCGCCGCTACATGGAACAAGCCGGCCTGCCGAGCTTCGTGGTGCCGCCGCGCGCCGGCTATGACCCCGTGTTCTACAAGCTCGAGCATGAAATCCGCACCACCCCGCCGATCTTCGGCGTGCTCTGGACGGTGCTGCTGGAATGGTCGGCCGAACTCAATGCCATGCACGGCACCCAGTCCGACGGCATCGATCCGTTCACCCGCAAGATGTTCCGCCAGCACCACATCGACGAAGTGCGTCACATCGCCTTCGGCCAGCGCATCGTCGAAGACTTCTTCAAGGTGCGTCCGGACTCGGAACTGGACCCGATGCGCGCCCTGCTCAAGCCGGCCCTGGTGGACATCTTCGAAGAGTTCAAGTTCACCGAACAGATCTGCGACCTGACCTCGTTCAAGTTCCCGTTCGACAAGAACGACACGGCGGCGATTGCCAGCGTGCGCAATTCCGAGAACAACACCCGCCTGCACCACGAGCGGTTCAAGGAAATGACGACCTGGCTGGAAAAGCTCGGCCTGGCCTGAGCACGGCGTTCACCCACCCTATTCTTTGGCGAGAGAAACATGGAACTACTGTCTGAAGCCCCCGTGGCGAAACAAGCACCCATCCTGTCCACCCCGGACAACCTGAAGCTGTACGGCACCCTGGTGTCCACCTCCAACCGCTCCTCGCTCGAGGTGGATACCGCGCTGCCCTGGGCCAACGGCATCGACAAGGCCGTCCTGCCCAAGCGCGCCGAGCACAGCTGGATCTACGGCACCCGCTACTGGGACATGCTGACCGACGAGCAGAAGCACGAACTGCTGTGGCTGGAAAACGGCCGCGACGTGACCGCCTTCATCAAGCTGGAACGCTACCTGCCGATCCTGTACGTGGGCTACATCCTGAAGTACCGCGACGAGCTGCCGAAGGAGATCTACGACTACCTGCTGATCTTCTCGAAAGAAGAGATCGTGCACACGATGATGTTCAAGCGCTACATGAAGCTGGCCCAGCTGCCGATGATCATGGATCCGGAATCGCCGTTCAAGGCCTTCCTGGCCGTGGTGGGCGACATGAAGCCGGTGTTCGGCATCTTCTTCACCCTGGTGCTGGAATGGGCGGCCGAGCTGAACGCCGTGCACCTGTCGCAGTACGAAGGCTGCGAGCCGCTGACCAAGCGCATGTTCCGCGAACACCACGTGGAAGAAGTGCGTCATATCGCCTTCGGCAAGCGCATCGTCGAGGATTTCTTCGAGCAGGGCGACCCCGAGGAAGTGGCGCGCATCCGCGAACAGTTCAAGCCCATCGTCCAGGGCGTGTACGACGAAATCACCTTCAACCGCATGATGGAGGATTTCACTTCGTTCAAATTCCCGGTCAGCAAGGACGACAAGGAAGCGATCCAGGAAATCCGCACCTCGGAGCACAACCGCAAGCTGAACGCGGTGCGCTTCAAGGACCTCAACGATTGGCTGGCCAAGCTGGGTTTCGAATGACCACCATGCCAAGCTGGGATGTCATCTGTGTCGGCGCCGGCATCACCAGCCTGGCGTTCGCCAGCGAAGTCTTGCGCCTGCACCCGCACCTCCGGGTGCTGGTGCTGGACAAGCATGTGGTGCCGGGCGGCTACGCCAGCCAGTTCGTCCGGCCCAAGCAGCAGGCGCGTTTCGATTGCAGCCTGCACAAGCTCTCGGGCATGGGCGAACAGGGCAACCTGCGCCATGCCCTGCGCGAGATGGGCGTGGAAGACGCCCTCGAGCTGCACTACGAACCGCTGATGTACGAAGCCTCGACGGCCGACGGCCGCTTCGACATGCCGAGCGGCGCCACCGAGGCACTGGACGACCTGATCGCCGCCTTTCCGGCCGAGGAAGCGGGCCTGCGCGCCTACTTCGAGGACGTCGCAGTGCATGGCTACAACCAGTACATGCAGTTCCAGATGATGAGCGGGGCGATTCCGGCCGACATGGCGCAGCTGCGCTATGCGCAGAAGAACTTGAAGCCCATCAGCGTGCTGGAAGGCTTGCGCCGGCTGATCAAGGACGCGCGCCTGATCGAGATCCTGTCGATGCCGGTGGCCTACATCGGCGGCTATCCGGAAGAAGTCAGCTACCTGTACTTCCTGCACATCGTGTACACCTGCCAGTTCACCCGCTGCGCCTATGTGAAGGGCGGCTCGCAGCATCTGTCGAACCTGCTGGTGGAAAAGATCCGCGCGGCCGGCGGCAGCGTGCTGCTGGAAAGCCGGGTCGAGCAGATCGTGCTCGATGAAGAGCAGAAGGTGGCGGTGGCGGTGCGCACCCGCGATCACGAATACCGCGGCAACCATATCGTCATCAATTCCTCGCCCCAGCACGCGTGCGACGAGCTGATGGCCGGCTACCGGGAGGAGCCCGGCGTCGACCCGCTCTCCAGCACCGAGACGTACGCGGCCCTCCGGCTGGACGTGGACAACTGGCGCTGGGCCGGCGTGCCGTTCTACCTGCGCACCGGCAAGCGGATGTCGGAAGGCG
>JBKHWY010000134.1:0-9637 GCA_046566285.1 Gammaproteobacteria bacterium
CGATGGCTTCGAGCTTGCCGGCGGCAGCCAGCGCGTTGAGCGTCTCGTCGACTTCCCACTCGCCCGCATACCCGGTGGCGGCATCGAACAGGTTCTGGCCGTCATGCATGTAGATCACCGGATAGCGCTTGCCGGACTGGGCGTATTCCGGCGGGACGTACAGCCGTAATGCGCGCTGGCGCTCGAGCCCGGGCATGGCGATCGGCGCCAGCACGCTGACATTCGGCTGCGCGCTCGACGCAGGCTTGAGGAGCACGGTGGGTGGTGCGCCCGCCTGGCCGGCCGACTTGCCTCCGCCGCCACAGGCGCACAGCACGATGGCACAAATGGTGGCCGCGATCGGGCTAGGTACTTTGAACATCAACTCCTCCTTCGGTTGCAAATTCGATGACGGCGCGCAGGCCTGGTCCCGCCGGTGCGCCCTCCAGGCGGATGCGCGCGCCGTTGCGGGCCGCCGCGCGTTCGGCGATCGACAGTCCCAGACCGCTGCCGGGCTGGTCCTGTCCGGGCACGCGGTAGAAGCGTTCGAACACCTTGTGCCGCAATTCGGGCACGATGCCGGGTCCCTGGTCGAGCACGGACAGCGTCACGCCCGCAGCATGCCGGGCCAGCTCGACTTCGACATGGCCATGCGAGGGCGAATACTTGATGGCGTTGCCGATCACGTTGTCGAGCAAGGCGGCCAGGCTTTCGCGGTGCAGCCGCAGCGGGCAGGCGGGCGGCGCCTTCAGTTCGATGTCGATCCCGCGCTGCAGCGCCAGCGGCGCGGCCACGGCCAGGCGGTCGCGCACCATGCCGGTGAGGTCTTCCAGCGGCAAGGGTGCGGGCGCGGTGTCGTCACGCGCGCGCTCGAAAGCGAGCAGCTGGTGCACCGTGTGGCTGGCGCGCACCACGCCTTCCCGCAGGCCGGCATCGGCATCCCGGCGCTGGCGCTCGTCCACGGCACTGCCCAGCAGGTGGGCGTTGAGCTGGATGACCGACAGCGGAGTTTTCAGTTCATGCGCCGCGTCGGTGAGGAATTCGTGCTCGCGCTCCAGCCGCTGGGACAGGCGTTTCATCAGGCGGTTGATGGCCTCGACCAGCGGCGACAGTTCGCGGTAGGGCGAGGCAGGCAGCGGGGCCAGGTCGGCTTCATTGCGCTGCTCGATCGCCGCACCCATCGCGCGCAGCGGGCGCAAGCCCAGGCGTACGATCAGCCAGGCAGGGATTAAAAGGAAGGGCAGGCTGTAAGCCAGCGGCGTCAAGAGATAGCCGGCCGCCGAGGGGGCGAACATCCAGGAGGGATCGGAATGCTCGCTGCGTTCGACCACCAGGCCGGTGGCGGGGTCTTCCTCGCGCCAGTGCACCCAGTCCTCGCCTTCGGCGGCGACGCGCGCGGACGCGTACAGCAGGCGACCATGCTGGCTGACGGTGGTATGCGCCTCGGTGGTAAAGCCCAGCTGCCGGAACATGTCGAGCCGCAGCGCTTCGATCCGCTCGGCCACGCGCCGCACTTCGGCCGCATCGTGCGCCACCGAGCGCACGTTGAGCATGATCTGGCGGGTCCAGCCCTGGTTGACGATGGCGGTATGACGCTGCTGGTCGTTCTTGGCCTGGACGTAGATGCGCGCCAGCGCGGCCAGCCAGATCAGCAGCATGACCAGCATGAAGCCGCCCAGCAGGCGGCGAAACAGCGACTGGCCGCTAGCCTGCGCCATGGCTGACCATGTAGCCGACCCCGCGCACGGTGCGGATGACGCCGTCGCCGATCTTCTTGCGCAAATTGGAGATGTGCACGTCCAGCGTTTGCCCTTCGCTGAACGGCAGCACGCCGTCTTCCAGTTCGGTGCGGGTGACGATGCGGTCGGCGTTCTTCACCAGCGCATGCAGCAGCGCGAATTCGGTTTTGGACAAGAGGATCGGCTGGCCGGCGCGCGTGAGGCTCAAGCGGCGCGCGTCGAGCGCCAGCTCGCCCAGCTTCCAGACCGGATCAAGACTGTCGGCGCGGCCGGTGACGCGGCGCACCACCGCTTTCAGGCGCGCCAGCAGTTCGGGAATCTCGAACGGTTTGATGAGGTAGTCGTCGGCGCCGCCCTCGAAGCCGCCCAGCCGGTCTTCCAGGCTGTCGCGCGCAGTGGTGACCAGCACGGGGAGGCTGTGGCCGGCGGCGCGCAGCTCGCGCAGCACCGTCACGCCGTCGCAGTCCGGCAGGCCCAGGTCGAGCAGGACGGCGTCGAACTCGGAGCCCGGCAGCAGGCGCAGGCAGTCGGCGCCCATGCGCACCCAGGTCACGCTGTGGCCTTCGTTTTGCAGCACGCTTTGCAGCGCGCGGCCCACGGCGAGATCGTCTTCAACCAGAAAAATTCTCATCATTGAAGTGTAGCTGCCTCGGGCGGGCGGCGCCATCGGGCCCTGAAGCTTGGCTGAAGACTGGCGCGCCTGGGCGCTCCTACAATGCGGCTTTCATCTTTTGGAGAGCTTCGATGCGCCGTCACTTTCTCAGCCTGACTCTCGCCGTGCTGTTCGCCGCGCCGGCGGTAGCCGCCGCCGCCGCCTGGCCCATGCTGATGGGCGACCCCCGGCACGCGGGGCGCATCATCGGCCCCAGGCTCGCGCCCGAGCGCTTCACACTGGCGGGCAAGTTCAGCGTGGGCGCGGAATTGCGCGCGTCCCCGGTGGTCGCGGCCGGGGTGCTGTTCGCCGGCGCGGAGAACGGCAACCTGTATGCCATCGACGTGAAGACCCGCCAACTCAAGTGGATCTACCACGCAGCCGGCGGCATCAGTTCCACGCCCGCCGTGGTGGATGGGATGGTGTTCGTGCTGGCGCGCGACGGCCAGGTCCACGCCGTCGAGGCGGCCAGCGGCAAGCCGGTGTGGACCTTCCGCACGCAGGGCGAGGCCGCCTTCAGCACCTATGGCCTGTATGAGACGCCGCTGGCGGCCGGGCTGGTGCCCGATCCCTGGGACTTCTACCTGTCCTCGCCGCTGGCGCACAAGGGGCGTATCTACGTGGGCAGCAGCGACGCGCGCGTGTACGCACTGGACGCGAAGACCGGCAAGCTGGAATGGACCTACAAGACGGGCGGCATGGTGCATTCGTCGCCCGTGCTGGCGGGCGCCAATATCGTGGTGGGCAGCTGGGACGGCGCCGTCTATGCGCTCGATGCGGACAGCGGCGCGCTGCGCTGGCGCTACCAGACGATGACGGAGCAAAAGGCCAGCGTCATGCTGGGCATCCAGGGCTCGGGCAGCGTGGACGGCGACACCGTCTACATCGGTTCGCGCGATGCCTTCCTGTATGCGCTCGATGCGAACAGCGGCATGGTGAAGTGGCGCTACGATGCCAAGGGCGCGTGGGTGGCGGGCACGCCGGCGGTGGATGATGAGATGGTCCATGTGGGCACGTCCGACAGCTACCTGTTCGTCGGTGTCGACAAGCGCACCGGCAAGGAGCGCTACCGCTACGATACGCGCGTGTGGAATTTCGCTTCGCCGCTGCGGGTGGGGGACCTGTTGATCGGCGCCAGCATGGCGGGCCAATTGGTGGCGCTGGATGCGAAGAGCGGGGCGCTGCGCTGGAGCTACCGCACGCCGCAAGCCACGGCCAACGCCTACGGCGCGCTGGGCGCCGACGGCAAGCTCGATACCCATCGCCTGTTCGATGGCGGCCCGCATGCGCTGCAGTCGGCGCTGGAGCATGTCAAGCGCCTGGGCGCCTTTATCGCTTCGCCCATCTGGCACGAGGGCCAGCTGATCGCCGCCAGCGCCAACGGGGACATCCTGTTTTTTGAGGCCCCCGCGCGCTAGGTCGCTACTGTCGTCGTCGATCCTCAGTGCGACGGCGCCAGCGCCGGCGTCGCCGCCACGCCGACCTCCTGGGTCTCGCGCACCAGCATCCACAGCACGGCCGACACCGACAGGCAGGCGCCGCTGATCATGAACAGCACGTTCTTGTCGGCCGCGTCCTTGAGCACGTAGCCCACGCCGGTGGTCAGCAGTTGCGGCACCACCACCGACAGGTTGAACATCCCCATGAAAAAGCCCATGCGGCTGCGGTCCACCTTTTCGCTCATGATCGCGAACGGCAGGCTGACCACGGCCGACCAGCCAATGCCGACCATCGCCATCAGCAGGTACAGCGCAGTGGCGCTGCGCGCCGTGAAGGCGATCAGGAAGTAGGCCGCCGCCATGATGGCCATGCAGGCGAACTGGGTGCGCACGCGGCCGATGCGGGCCGAGACGGGCGCCAGCACCAGCGCGGGCAGCAGGAAGCCCACGCAGTTCATGACGGCGAACGAAATGGCGATGACGTGGCCGGACTGCGCCGACACCTGTTCGGCGCTGGCGCCGGCCGGCACCACGTGCTGCTGGATGAAGGCGATGATGTAGACGAACATGGACTGCACGCCGAACCAGGCGAAGCCGTGCGCCACATAGATGCGCATCAGCTGGCCCCAGTCGGTGCGGGTGGCGGCGACGGTCTCCTGCGCCTGGGTCAATTCGCGCGGCTCCTGCACGAAGAACACGGGAATGACCGAGAAGGCGAAGATCACCACCACGCCCACGGAGATGAGCGCGTAGTTGTCGATGAAGGCGCCGATCAGGTAGGCCATCACGCCCCAGAAGCCGGAGATGGTCTGCATCCAGGCGAAGCCGCGGGTGCGCGCCGGGCCTTCGGGGGTGACGTCGGCGATCAGCGAACGGGTGGGATTGAAGCTGATGTTGATGGACAGGTCGAGCGTGAGGGCGACGATCACGGCCACCACCAGCAGGTTGCCGATGCCGAGGAGGCTCGCCACCTGGTCGATGCGGGGCAGCAGGAATACCATGAGGGCAGCGAGCGCGCCGCCGACCACGATGTAGGGCCGGCGCCGTCCGCCCCAGCGCCAGGTCTTGTCACTGATGAGGCCAATGATCACCTGGCCAAGGATGCCGGCGGTGGGGCCGGCAGCCCACACGATGCCGATTTCATGGATGTGCAGGCCGTAGCGAGTGCTGAGGAGCCAACTGAGGGCTGAAATTTGAATACACAGTGCGAAACCCATTGCCGTCGACGGCAAACTGATGATGGCGTTGAATGTGTTACTCAAACGCTTTTGCATGTCCAGCATGTTGTCCCCATTGCTATGTTATTTCACTACATCTGATTCGTTTTTATAGCGAATCTTTACAGATTCTACTATGAAAGGCTTTCCGTTGACACTCAAAAATGACCGTGTTATTTTCCTACAAGTTAACTCTATATAACTTGCTCAAGGTAAATCGATGAAGCTTCAACAAACCGCCTGTGCCGTAGCGCTGGCAATCGCGCTGTCCAGCGCCCAGGCGCAGGCGCTGAAACCGGTAGGGCAGGTGCAGTCAGTCCAGATTTCCAATTCGCAAGTACAGCTCAAGACAGAGAATGCCTTTGTTGAGCTCACTGTGTACAGTCCTTCCGTGATCCGCGTACGCATGGACAAGCAGCCGCTGGGGCGTGACTTCTCCTACGCTGTGGTTGCCAAGCCACAAACCACCAACGCGCAAGTGACGCAAAACGACAACGAAATCGTCGTTTCGACCGGCGCGCTGGTGGCGCGTGTGAGCAAAAAGCCATTTGCCATCACCTTTACGACGCCGGACGGAAAAGTCATCAGCCAGGACGAGCCGGGCTTGACCACGTCGTGGATCGGCGACGAAGTGACCACTTACAAGCACCTGCAGGAAGGCGAGCGCTTCATCGGCCTGGGCGAGAAGGTCGGCAACCTGGACCGGCGCGGGCGCGCGTACACCAACTGGAACACCGACGTAGGCCGCTACGACAACTGGACCGACCCGTTGTATGCCACCGTGCCGTTCTATATCGGCGTGCACCACGGCCTGTCCTACGGCGTGTTTTTCGATAACACCTACCGCAGCGACTTCAACTTCGGCGCCAGCAACAACCGTTTCTCCTCGTTCTCCGCTCAGGGCGGCGAGATGGATTACTACTTCATCCACCACCCCAAGGTGGCCGATATCATCGGCTCCTACACCGCGCTGACCGGCCGCATGCCGCTGCCGCCGCTGTGGAGCCTGGGCTACCAGCAGAACCGCTACAGCTACTACCCGGATTCGGAAGTGCTGCGCATCGCCCAGACCCTGCGCGACAAGAAGATCCCGGCGGACGGCATCACGCTCGACATCCACTACATGGACGCGTACAAGCTGTTCACCTGGGACAAGCAGCGCTTTCCCGATCCATCGGCCATGACGAGCAAGCTCAATGCGCTGGGCTTCAAGACCACCGTCATCGTCGACCCGGGCATCAAGGTCGAGAAGGGCTACGGCGCCTATGAACGCGGGGTCAAGGACGACATCTTCGTCAAGTACGCCGACGGCAGCTACTACACCGGCGAAGTGTGGCCGGGCTGGTGCCACTTCCCCGACTTCACCAGCGAGAAGGGCCGCGAGTGGTGGAAGAAGGAGGTCAAGACCTACGCCAACGCGGGCGTGGCCGGCATCTGGAACGACATGAACGAGATCGCCACCTGGGGCCAGACCATGCCCAACAACGTGCTGTTCAACTACGACGGCTCGCCCACCACGCACAAGGAGGCGCGCAACGTGTTCGGCATGGAGATGGCGCGCTCCAGCTACGAGGGCATGAAGGCGGCCACGGGCAAGCGTCCGTTCATGCTGACCCGCGCCGGCTTCGCCGGCCTGCAGCGCTACACCGCCATCTGGACCGGGGATAACACCGCCACCGAAGAACACATGCTGCTGGGCGTGCGCCTGCTCAACAGCCTGGGCGCCTCGGGCATCCCGTTCACCGGCATGGACATCGGCGGCTTCGCCGGTTCGCCTTCGCCCTCGCTGTACGCGCGCTGGATGCAGATCGGCGCCTTCACGCCGTACTTCCGCCAGCACGCCGCCATCAATTCGAAGTCGTCCGAACCCTGGACCTTCGGCGACCATGTGACGGATAACGCGCGTGAATACATCGGCCTGCGCTATCGCCTGCTGCCTTACATCTATTCGGCCTTCAACGACGCCGCCGTCACCGGGGAACCGGTGATGCGTACCCTGGCGATCGACTACACCCACGACGCGCCCGTGTACGAGCAGGCGTTCCAGAACCAGTACCTGTTCGGCAAGGCCTTCATGGTGGCGCCGTTCGAGAGCACCAAGGAGTTCGGCAAGGTCTACTTCCCGGCCGGGAAATGGTATGACCTGTACAGCGATGCGGTGCAGGCGGGCGGCGAGGCGCGCGTGGTGGACCTGAACGTGGCGAAGCTGCCTGTGTTCGTCAAGGAGAGTAGCATCATCCCTGCGCAGTCGCTGATCCAGTCGACCAGCGAGCAGCCGGCCGACACCCTGGTGCTGCACGTGTACAAGGGCGACGTGGACAACGCCACCACCTATTACGAGGATGACGGCATCAGCTTCGGCTACGAGAAGGGCGAGTATTACAAGCGCGCGATCTCGTACGACGCGGCCGGCAAGCGCATCGTGTTCGGCGCGGCCGAGGGCAAGCTGAAGTCGAAGTTCAAGAAAATCGAGGTGGTGCTGCACGGATTTGCCGACGGCGCCAGCTTGAGCCAGAATGGCAAGACGCTGGCTTTGAAGGCGGGTAGCCATGCGTTCGTGAAGGACGTGGCCGAGCCGGTGAAGGTGAGCAGTGTGGTGGTGAATAACGACAGCGGCGCGTTCACGCTGCAGTATTAAGATAAACGCCATCAACGATTAACGCCACCAGCTTAAAAACCGTCGTCCCGGCGCAGGCCGGGACCCATAGCGCGCCAGCGTAGAGACATCGCGTTCCTCAGAGCTGGCGCGCCATGGATTCCCGCCTCTGCAGGAATAACGGCTTAAAAGATAACAATGAAAGTCTGGCGCAACGGCACCTAAAAGCAGCACCAGCCGGCCAAGAGGAGACCCCATGGACATGCATTTTTCCGCAATCAAACCCCGCCTGACGTTCTGGCAGCTCTGGAACATGAGCTTCGGCTTCTTCGGCATCCAGTTCGGCTTCATGCTGCAGAACACCAACACCAGCCGCGTCTTCATGACGCTGGGCGCCAAGCCGGACGACCTGGCCCTGTTCTGGCTGGCCGCACCCGTCACGGGCATGCTGGTGCAGCCCATCATCGGCTACCTGTCCGACAATATGTGGCACCCGTGGTGGGGCCGGCGCCGGCCGTTCTTCTTCAGCGGCGCGATCCTGGCCACCATTGCCCTGTTCCTGATGCCCAACTCCACCGCCCTGTGGATGGCGATCTGCGTGCTGTGGCTGATGGACGTGTCCATCAACGTGTCGATGGAACCGTTCCGCGCCTTTGTCGGCGACAAGCTCGACCCATCCCAGCAGACCGCCGGCTTTGCGATGCAGACCTTCTTCATCGGCTGCGGCTCGGTGATCGCGGCGCTGTTGCCGCTGATGTTCGAAAAGGTGTTCGGCTTCAGTAACGAGTCGGTCGGCGGCGCCATCCCCGAAACGGTGCGCTATTCCTTTTACGTGGGCGGGGTGGCGTTCGCCAGCGCGGTGGCCTATACCGTGGTCACGACCCCGGAGATTCCTCCCGCCGACCTGGCCGCCTTCCGCGCCGAGCAGGCCGCCAACCGGGGGCTGCTGCGCGCCCTCGGCCAGATCCTGTCGGGCTTTACCAAGATGCCGCGCACCATGGTGCAGCTGACCGTGGTGACCTTCTTCTCGTGGGCGGCGCTGTACGTCATGTGGGTCAACACCACCCCGGCCGTGGCGGCCAATGTGTGGGGCACGCTGGACCCGTCCACCAAGGACTTCCAGGACGCCGGCAGCTGGGTCGGCGTGATGTCGGCCACCTATAACGTGTTCTCGGCGCTCGCCGCGTTCGCCCTGCCGGTCCTGGGCCGGAGAATCAACCGCAAGGCGGTCCACATGGGCTGCCTGGTGCTGGGCGGGATCAGCCTGGCCAGCGTCGGCTTCATTACCGACAAATACCTGCTGCTGGTGCCGATGATCGGCGTGGGCATTGCCTGGGCCAGTATCCTGACCGTGCCGTACGCCATCCTGGTGGGCTCGCTGCCGCCGGCGAAGATGGGCTACTTCATGGGCATCTTCAACTTCTTCGTGGTGATGCCGCAGATCGTCGCCGGCCTGGTGCTGGGCCCGATCTCACGCCATCTGCTGGGCAGTAACCCGGGCTACACGATGGTGCTGGGAGGCGTGTGCCTGGCTCTCGGCGGATTGTTTACACTATGGGTAAGTGACAACGCAATGAAGAAAACCCCACACTAACGGACCCTTATGGCCTTGACCCCTGCGCTGATTGGCGCCCTGATGATCGGTGAACATACCGACCCTTTCGCCGTGCTCGGCATGCATCAGGAAGGCGATGCCTGGGTGGTCAGGGCCCTGCTACCCGGGGCGGCCAGCGTGGTGCTGGTGGACGCCCGCGACGGCGTCCTGATGGCGCCCATGCGCCGGGTGGGCGCCACCGGCGTGTTCGAAGCCGAAGTGCCTGCCCCGTTTCCCTATCGCTTGCGGATAGACTGGTCGGGAACTCCTCAAGATGTCGACGACCCCTACCGCTTCGGCTCCCTGATCGGCGACACCGACGCATGGCTGCTGGCCGAAGGCACGCACCGCCGTCCCTACGAGCGCATGGGCGCGCAGCTGGCCGAGATCGACGGCGTGGCCGGCGTCAGCTTTGCCGTGT
>JBKHWY010000135.1:0-9620 GCA_046566285.1 Gammaproteobacteria bacterium
CGTCGACCTGTCCAAATACGATTACCTGACCGTGGAAGCGTCCTATCCGGGCACCGGCCAGCGCCAGCTGCGCCTGACCATCATCGACTTCGAACACGGCCTGTCGGTCGACCAGGACTGGCGCACCCACAAGATGGTGGAACTGGACGCCTTCGACGTGCCGGCCAGTGGCCGCATCGCCCTTCCGATGAGCTTGTTCCAGACGGCCACCTGGTGGAAGGACATTGCCAAGTTGCCCGTCCTGCGCACCGACAAGCGGGTCGACAACGCCATCAACGTGCTGGTCCAGACCGCCCCCTATAACACCCTGGGCGAACAGGATATCGTCCTGCGCGCGGTGCGCTTCCATGGCAAGCTCATCAGCCAAGCCGAGCTGCTGGGCATCCTGGTGGCCATGTGGATTGTCTGCGCCATCGCCTGGCAGGCGTTCACGATGATCATGTACAAGGGCGAGCTCAACAACAGCAAGGCCGAGATCCAGCTGCTGGCGGACCTGAACCGGGCGCTCAAGCTGGAAACCCAGGAACTGGCCGGCCAGGCCCAGACCGATCCGCTCACGGGCGTGCTCAACCGGCAAGGCTTGCGCTCCTTGCTGCTCCATTCGTCCAGCCTGCTCACGCCGCCGCTGTCGATCGTGTTCCTCGACATCGATCACTTCAAGAAGGTTAACGACCAGAACGGGCATCAGGTGGGCGACCAGGTGCTGCAGCAGTTCGCCGCCACGGTGGCCTCGGCGGTGCGCGGGAGCGACAAGCTGGTGCGTTGGGGCGGCGAGGAGTTCCTGCTGCTGTGCCCGACGACCGACGCGCTCCAGGCCAGCGGCCTGGCGGAAAAGCTGCGCGCCCGGATCGAAGCGGCCAGCTGGCCCAACGATCTGCATGTGACGGCCTCCTTCGGCGTGGCCCAGCACATCGCTGGCGAAGACATCGGCCAGGTGATCGAGCGCGCCGACGCCCAGCTGTATGCAGCCAAGGCGGCCGGGCGCAACCGGGTGCATACCTGCGCACTGCCGGGCGCGTGACCCCTCCGGCGCACTAGCCGGCCAGCACGGCTGGCTCTGCTCCCCAAGTGGAGGCGGCGCTGACGGCAATCGCGTTCTTGCCGCCCTGCTTGGCCTGGTACATGGCCTGGTCGGCCTCGGCCAGCAGCGCGTCCGGCCCGCGCGCGGCGCCATCCGGGCCGCGCGCGCTGGCTACGCCGATGCTGGCGGAGATGCGCACCGGATGGCCGCCCGCCTCGGTGACGGAGCGGATCTGCTCGAGGGTTTGCTCGGCCACCCGCAGCGCCCCCTCGCGCGAAGTCACCTCTTCCAGCAGCACCACGAACTCGTCGCCGCCCAGGCGGGCGAACGAATCTTCCTTGCGCAGCTTGTCCTGCACCCGTTTGGCCACCTGCTTGAGCACCAGGTCGCCGGTGCCATGGCCGTGGGTGTCGTTGACGGCCTTGAAGCCGTCCAGGTCGATGAACATCAGCACGGTGATGGTATCGCGCCGGGCGCCGCGCACCAGCGCATGGTCGAGCCGGCGCTTCAGTTCCGCATAGTTGATCAGCCCCGTCAGGGCGTCGTGCAGGGCCATCTGGCGCAAGCGCGCGGACTGCGCTTCCAGTTCGGCGGTGCGTTCGGCCACGCGCGCTTCGAGCGTCTCGTTGGCCGCCTTCAGGCTGCTGTTGACCGCGCCGATGATGCGGTAGCTGCGCCGCAGGCGCCAGCCGGCATAGGCCAGCAGCACCAGCAACACGCCGGAATACACGAACAGGTAGCCGCGAAACCGCTGGCGGTCGCGCTCCTTCTGGTCGTAGGCGCGGTCGAACAGCAGGGCCAGGCGCTCGCTGGCCTGCCCGGTGGGCACGGCGGCAATGCGCGCTTCCAGGGCGTTTTCCAGCGCGCGGTAGCGCAGGATGATGCGCGCGTGGGCGTCCAGTTCCTGCACGCGCGCGCCCAGCGCGGGCGGCAGCGGCGCGGCCGACTGGCTGACCGCCGCCAGCAGGGCCTCGATGCGCTGCGCCAGCGCCGCCGTCGGCGCCTGGGTGTAGCGCAGCGTGTCGGTCAGCAGCAGGTTGAGCGCGGCGTCCAGGCGCTCCGCCCCGCGCACGCCTTTCAGCTCGGTCTTCAGGTCGGCCACGGCGGCCGGAAAATAGCCCTGCGAATTGCGCAGGATGGCGTTGAGCGACTTGAACTGCTCGACCAGGTCTTCCTTTTCGCGCAGCGCCTGCGCCAGCGTGGCGACGGCCTGGCGCGCGCCAGCGCCGTCGGTGGCCGGCACGGCGCCCTCCAGCCGTTGCAGCAGCAGATGCATGCGCGGCAGCGGCGCGCTCAGGGGATCGTAGTTGGCGTTGGCGCCGATGTGCGAACGCAGGATGTCGACGTTCCAGCGCGCGTCCAGCTTCTCGAATTCGCGCACTCCCAGCATGACGCGGTTTTCGCGCTCGATGTCGACGGCCTGGGTACGATTGAACAGCCAGGCCAGCAGCACCGTCAGGCTGAGCAGGACGAACGCGCCGGCCAGGCGCCGCCGGCTCATGGGGCCGCTCCCGGCGGCGGCATGCGTTCGCCGGAGAGGGTGGTCAGGAAACGCACGATCAACTCCTTGTCTTTCTGGGGAGCCGCGCGCCCCAGTTCGTGTCTGAACATCAGGTCCACGGCTTCCTGCAGGGTCTCGACGCTGCCGTCATGGAAGTACGGCGCGGACAGGGCGACATTGCGCAGGCTGGGCACGCGGTACACGCCGTAGTCGGCCGCGCGCCCGGTCAGCTGCTGCCGGCCCGGCCCGCCGGTGGGGACGTCCTGCATCGCGCCCAGCCGGGAAAACATGTTGCCGCCCACATTGATGCCCTGGTGGCAGGCCACGCAGCCATAGCTCTTGAAGCGGGCGTAGCCGGCCAGCTCCTCATCGTTCAGGGCGCGCCGTTCGCCGCGCAGGTAGCGGTCGAAGCGCGAGGGCGTGATCAGCGAACGCAGGTAGTGGCCGAGGGCGTCGCGGGCGCTCGCCGCGTTCAGTTCGCTGCCATAGACGCTGCGAAATTCCCCCGCCAGCGCGCTGTCCTGCAGGAGCGGCGCGATCATGCCGTCCCAGTTGCGCGCTTCCACGTGCTCGGCCATGGTGTCCACGTTGATGGGGCGGCCGATCCAGGACGGCTTGAAGTTGAAGCTGGTGTTGTAGATGCTGAGGGTGTTGTACAGGCCGGAGTATCGGCCGGGTTGACCGGTGATGGGCACCGGCAGGCGGCGCCCGTCCGAGCCGCCCCGTGCCAGGTCATGGCAGCTGGCGCAGCTGTGACGCCCGCTGCCGGACAGGCGCGCATCGAAGAACAGCCGCTTGCCCAGCGCCGCGCGGGCCGGATCGGCGTCGCTTTTCAGCGGCAGCGGGCGCAGCGGTTCGCTGCCTATGGCATCGGGCTGTGCTTGCGCCAGGGCGTTGCCGGCCGTGCCGACGGCCAGCGCAATGGCGCACTCCAGCGCGCGAGTGCGGTGGGCGCGTTGCATGGATTCCTCCTCAACGGTCGAGCGGGCTGGCACGAAGCTCATGCCGGCACAGTGACACAGCCTGCTTAAGCCCAGATTAGCAGGATTCGCAGGAAGGTGGCGTCGCAGGCGGTGCGCTGGCCCGGACCTGTTCGACGGCGGCCACGCGCGCGGCATGCACGGCCTGGGGAATCTGTGCGCGCGCATCCACGTAGCGCTGGGCCACCGCGCCCGCATCGACGGCGCGTGCGGCGGCCAATAGCTGCAGCAGCCAGGGCGCCTGCGGGTCGGCTTGGGGCTGGAAGGTTTCCGTCGCCAGCAGCAGGTCGGCAAAGCGCTCGGGCTTCCGGAAGGCGTCGCAGCGTTCGAACAGGGTCACCACCGCCTCGGCATCGAGCAGAGCGGCGCGGCTGAGCGTTCCCTGTTCGCGCCGGGCCAGGATGGCCAGCTCGCGGCAATCGTTCGGCACGCGCAGGCGCCGGCTGAGGCGATCGATGGCGTCCACGCCGTCCAGCGCATGTACCAGAACTGCGAAGCGCACGGCCAGCGGCAAATCGCGGGCGGCCGCATGGTCCACAACGCGCAGCGTGAAGGCGCCCAGGTCGGCTTTGGGCACGTCCCACAGCGCGTCCAGCTCGGGCATGATGCGGGCCAGCGCGCCGCAATCGCGCAGCACGGCCAGCATGCGCGCGGGCCGCGCGGCCATCAGCCCGCGCGCCAGTTCCTGCCACACCCGTTCCGGCACCAGCGCATCGACCTCGCCCTGCTCGACCATCTGGCGCATCAGCGCCAGCGTGTCGGGCGCCACCGTAAATTCGGGAAAGCGGGCGGCGAAGCGCGCCACCCGCAGGATGCGCACCGGGTCTTCGGCAAACGCCGGGGACACGTGGCGAAACACCCGCGCGGCCAGGTCACGCTGGCCGCCGAACGGGTCGGCCAGGGCGCCGTCGCCGGCACGCGCCATGGCGTTGATGGTGAGGTCGCGCCGCACCAGGTCTTCTTCCAGGGTGACGTCCGGCGCGGTATGGAACACGAAGCCGCGGTAGCCGGGGGCGGTCTTGCGCTCGGTGCGCGCCAGCGCGTATTCCTCCTGCGTGTCGGGATGCAGGAACACGGGGAAATCCTTGCCGACGGCGCGAAAGCCCTGCGCCAGCATCTGCTCGGGCGTGGCGCCCACCACCACCCAGTCGCGGTCCTGCACGGGCAGGCCCAGCAGCTCGTCCCGCACGGCTCCGCCGACGATGTAGGTCTTCATTGGGCAGCGCGCCGGTCAGGGCGTATCGCGCAGGTCGTCGTGGTCGTCCGGGTCGTCGTGGGCGTCGCGGTCGGCGCCCTCGGCCTCATGGTCGTCCGCCACTTCCGGCTCGGCCAGCGCCTCGGCCACCCAGCGTGCCACGGCCGGATGGGCCTGCATGCGGTCGCAGTAGGCTTGCAGCGCGGGCGCCAGCGCCACCTGGTAGGTCTTGAAACGCATGACGACCGGGGCGAAGAACGCATCGGCAATCGAGAAGTCGCCGAACAGGTACTGGTGATGGCCGAAGCGCGCCAGGCATTCTTCCCAGATTTCGCTGATGCGGCCGATGTCGCTCTGCGCGCCCGGGGTGCGCCCGCGTCCGGGTTTGCTGGCGCGGATGTTCATCGACATGGCCGTGCGCAGGTCGGCAAAGCCGGAATGCATCTCGGCGCATACGGAGCGCGCCATCGCGCGGGCGGCCACGTCGGCCGGCCACAGGTGCTTTTCCGGGAACTGCTCGGCCAGGTACTCGCAGATGGCCAGGCTGTCCCAGATCGTCATGTCGCCGGCGATGAGCACCGGCACGCGCCCGGCAGCGGAATACTCGGCGATGCGGCTGGCGGTGTCGGGCTTGTCGAGCAGGATGCGCACTTCCTGGAAGGGAATATTAAACGCCGTCATCGCGACCCAGGGGCGCATCGACCAGGAAGAGTAATTCTTGTTGCCGATGATGAGGGTCAGCCCGGCGTTGCGGGCGTCTTCCAGGGTCTGGTGCAAGATCGGGTCAAGTTCGTTGGTCTGCATGGATGGCGTGTGGTTCCTGTAAAAAAAGCGGGCGCCCGCTAGCGCCCGGCGCGTGCCCGGTACTCGTCATAGCGCTCGCGCGCCGCGAGATACTGCGGCGCAACGGCTTCCAGTGCAGTGGGGACAATGCCGAGGCTGGCGTTGGTGGTGGCCTGGATGGCCGGGTCGACCACATTGTCGACTTTCATGCTGTCGATGTTATCACGGCTCATCAGCGGCGTGCCCGGCAACAACTCGAACAGCCCGGCCTGCAGGCGTCCCAGCGCGGCCGGCAGCGGGATGATGGGGCGGGGGTGGCCGCTGTAGCGCCCGGCCAGGCGCACGATGTCGGCCAGCGCGTAGATCTGCGGGCCGCCCAGGTGGAACACCAGGTGGCGCGTTTTCGGGTCCTGCAGGGCGCGCGCGAACGCCTGCACCACGTCGCCCACGTAGACGGGCTGGAAGTCGGCCTCGGCGCAGGCCAGGGGAATCACGGGCAGGAACCGCTGCAGGCGCGCGAACATGTTGAGGAACTTGTCGCCCGGGCCGAACACCACGGAGGGGCGGAAGATGGTGGCGGCCACCGACAGCTCGGCGCGCGCGGCCACTTCGCCGTCGGCCTTGGAGCGCTGGTACATGGACGGGCCGTCGGCGGCCGCGCCCAGCGCGCTCATATGCAGGTAGCGCGGCACGCCGGCGGCGGCGCAGGCGCTGACGATGCGGCGCGGCAGCTCGACGTGGGCGCGGCGAAATTGCGGCCCATACGGCGCGCCGCGCTTCGAATGCAGCACCCCGACCAGGTTGATGGCGGCCGCCGCGCCCGGCAAGAGCTGGGCCAGCACGGCGTCGTCGTGGATGTTCGCTTCCACCACCTCGACGCGCGGGAGAAAGATCAGGTGCTTGGCCCGTTCGTAGTGCCGGGTGGGCACGATCACGCGCAGGCCGTCGCCCGACAGGCGCGCCACCAGATGGCTGCCGATGAAACCGGTGCCGCCGAACACCACGACCGTCTGCTCTCTCATGCTTCCTCGCAAGGTGATGCTGATACGTGAGGGTGATCTCTGCTGTATGACCGCGTGTTTCGCCTTCAGTTCACGCCCTCAGGGCAGTTCGATCGAACTGGACGTCCTGGGCGATACCTTGCCCAGGCGTGCCTTGAGCGATTGCGGCTTGTTGTCGAACAGGGCCGCATAGGTGGTGGCATTGGCCAGCACATTCTTCACGTACACCCGGGTTTCCGTGAATGGAATGGTTTCGGCAAAGATCGCCCCTTCCATCGGCTGCTCCAGCGCCGAGCGCCAGCTGCGCATGCGGCCCGGGCCGGCGTTGTAGGCGGCGCTGGCCAGCGCCTGGTTGCCGTCGGCGCTGTTCAGGACCATGCTCATGTAGTTGGCGCCCAGCACCAGGTTGGTGTGCAGGTCGGCCAGCTTGGTGTGCACGTAGTCGGCCAGTCCGATTTTTCGCGCCACGTACGCGGCGGTGGAGGGCATCACCTGCATCAGGCCGGAGGCGCCCACCGACGACTGGGCATCCATCACGAAGCGCGATTCCTGGCGGATCAGGCCGTACACCCAGGCCTGGTCCAGGCGCAGCTGGCTGGTGGTCGGGTGCAGGATGTCGAAGTGCGGCGACGGGAAGCGCTGGGTGTAGTCGAACTGGGTGCGGGTGCGCTCCGAGGTGCTGACCATGCGGTCGAGAATGCCGTTGGTGCGGGCAAATTCGGCCGCCGCCAGCAGTTCGCGCTCGGAAAAGCGGCGCAGTTCCCAATTCCATTCGCGCGTGCCTTCCGGGCGCATGCGCAGGCTGAAGAACTTGAGCGCGCGCCGCAGGCCGGGATTGGCGGCCATGGGCGCCAGCTCCTCGGCCGTGATGGGCGCGCCGCGCGGCGGAATGCTGATCTGCTGGCCCAGTTCTTCCAGCGCCAGCTGGCCATAGAAACCGTTCTGGTCGGCGATGCGCTGGTACAGGGCGCCCGCCCCTTCCGCGCCGGTGGCCTGCAGCGCACGCGCCAGCCAGTAGGTCCAGGTGGACTGGCTGCGCAGCGACTCCGGCATGGCCTCGATGCTCTCGCGTACCTGCTTCCAATCCAGGCGGCGCAGGGCGATGCGGGTCTTCCACTGCATTTGTTCAAGCGTCAGCGGCGCGCCCTTGGCCATTTGCCAGTACATGGCCGCGTCCGGCGACACCGACAGCGAGGCGGCGTGCGCGATGCTGGCCCAGCCGGTGGCCACTTCCTGGGGGCTGAGCTGGTCCGCGTTCTTGCGCAGCGCAATGGCGGCCAGCTTCAGGCTGGTGCGCGCCATGCGGCCGACCGCCACCAGGTAGATTTCGTGGTCGGCGCGCGAGACGCCCACGCCCCGTGCCATCGCCACCGCGGGCAGGTCCACCGCCTGGGCCGCGCGGGTGTCGGAGGCGCCCAGCAGCAGGGCGATGCGCTTGGCCGGACCGGTGGCATGGGCTTCGCCTGCCAGGCGCAGCTGGGCCAGCAGGTCGTCCAGGCTGAACTGGCCGGTCTGGGCCAGCGCGGCCATCAGGGCGGCGCAGCCTTCGCCGTAGGCGGGCGGATTGTTCAGCAGGGCGCGGGCCTCGTCGGCCACCCGCTGCCCCTTGTTCAGGCGCGACAGCAAGGCATAGCACTTGACCTGCAGGTCGTCGTTGGTGACGAACAGCGGCAGCTGCTGGTCGAAATTGGTCCAGTCACGGGCGCGGCCCAGTTCCAGCAGCCAGTCGTTGCGCAGGCGGTCGGCAATGGCCGTACCCTGGTAGCGCGCGAGGAAGTCGCGCACTTCGACGGCGGACGCGTCGCGCAGGCGCGGCTTGATCCGATAATATTCGACGTAGGACTGGAGCGGATAATTGCCCAGCCGGGCGCCGTACTCGGCCACCTTGGCCGCGTTGTCCAGACGAACCGACTCGCGCAGCATGAAGAAGTTATCATCGTCGGCGCGCGTCTCGGCGCCCAAGGTCACCGCGCCGAGCTTGGCCGGGGCAAGCAGGGGGACGGTTGCCGGCGCCGGCGCGGGTGTGGATGCAACGGCGGCAGGCGCCACTGGGGCAGGCGCAACGGTCCCGACATTGCCGGTATTCGGGACAGTACCGGCAACCGGGGCGGATTGCGCCACGGCGGACAGGCAGGCTCCGGCCAGAACGGCGCCGGCGAATGGTTTAATCAAGAGCATCAGGTTCTACTTTCAATCAACGCTTTTCGACACATGACCGGCAAACCAAGAATACCATGCAGCCCGGACGCTCTGCCACGGACGGAAGCGCAGCGTGGCGCCCCTGCCACCCGCGCCGCTCCGGCCGAGCTGAAGGCGGCCCTGCGCACCCGCCTGCGCGCGCAGCGCGCCGGCTTCGATCCCGCCCACAAGGCACGGCTGGATGAGCAATTGTGCGCACGGGTGCTGGCCCTCTTTGCCGACATCGAACTGCGCAGTTGGGGCGTGTTCTGGCCGTTAAAAGGGGAGCCCGACCTATTTCCCGCGTATGAGGCGCTGGCCCAACGGGGCGTCGAACTTTTTCTTCCGGTTGTGCTCAAACGAGATGCGCCACTGGATTTCTGCCGCTGGACGCCCGGGGAAACGATGCACAAGGACGCGATGGGTATTGCCGTCCCCGAACAGCTGCGCCTGGCGCCCACGCCCGAGCTGCTGCTGATTCCCTGCCTGGGCTGGAACCGGGCGAAATTCCGGCTGGGCTATGGCGGCGGCTTCTACGACCGCACGCTGGCGGTGGCGAAGCCACCTTTCACCGTCGGGGTCGGCTACGCGGACCTGGAGGCGGAGTTTCCCACCCAGACGCACGACGTCGCGCTCGATGTGCTGGTCACCGAGCGCGCCACTTGGTGAGGCCCGGAACTACTTGACCAGGCGCTGCCACAGCGCCGTGGTCGGCCCGGCCTGGTTCATGCTGTAGAAGTGCAAACCGGGCGCGCCGCCTGCCAGCAAGCGTTCGCACAGCTGCGTGACCACGTCCAGGCCGAAGGCCTTGATCGAGGCGCTGTCGTCGCCAAAGCTGGCCAGCTTCAGGCGCACCCAGCGCGGGATTTCCGCGCCACACATGTCGGAGAAGCGCATCAGCTGGGGATAGTTGGTGATCGGCATGATGCCGGCGATGATGGGCACCTCGATGCCCAGCGCG
>JBKHWY010000136.1:0-9590 GCA_046566285.1 Gammaproteobacteria bacterium
CGTCCGCTGCTGACACGCCCAACTAATCCATTATAGGATGGATAAGCAGCAAAATACCACGGCGCGCGTGCGGGCGCAGCAAATATTGCATCGCACTCAGAACGTGTAATGACAGGCAAGTGTCTTGCCTGTCCGTCATGGTCGGAGGGCAATCTGATTAGTCGGCCCCTACCTTCACATACGCACCCGGCGCCGGCTCCAGCGGCGTGTAGCGGGCGTTACCCGGCTGCTGCGGCGCGGGCACCTCGGCTCCGCCGTGCTGGGCCAAAAAGGCCGCCCACTCCGGCCACCAGCTGCCCTTGTGCTCGGTGGCGCCTTCGAACCATTGCTCGGCACTGAGCACTTTCGGCTTGGCGCGGCTCTTCGGGTTGGGATCATGGGTCCAGTAGCTGCGCTTGTTTTTCGACGCCGGATTGATCACACCGGCGATATGGCCGGACGCGCCCAGCACGAAGCGGTTGGCTTTCGGATTGGCGGGATTGAGCAGCTTCATCGACGAATACGAGGAAGCCCACGGCACGATGTGGTCTTCCTTCGAGCCATAAATGAAGGTCGGCGCCTGGATGCTGCCGAGGTCCACCGGCTGGCCGGCAATGGTCAGCTTGCCCGGTTGAGTCAGATTGTTTTCAAGGTACATATTGCGCAGGTACCAGCAGAACATGGGCCCCGGCAGATTGGTGCTGTCGGAATTCCAGTACAGCAGGTCGAATGGCGGCGGCTCCTTGCCCTTCAGGTAATTCGACTGGACGTAATTCCATACCAGGTCATTCGGGCGCAGCGACGAGAACGTGGTGGCCAGATCGCGCCCCGGCATCAGTCCGCCCTTGGCCAATTGCTGTTCGCGCAGGCTCACCTGGGTCTCGTCGATAAATACCTGCAGCACGCCGGTATCGGCAAAGTCGAGCAGCGTGGTCAGGAGGGTCAGGCTAGCGGCCGGGTGCTCGCCCTTGGCCGCCAGCGCAGCCAGCGCGCTGCTCATGATGGTGCCGCCGACGCAAAAACCGAAGGTGTTGATTTTTTCGGCGCCGGTGATATCGCGCACCACGTCCAGCGCTTTCATGGCGCCCAGTTCGACATAATCGTCCCAGGTGGTGTTGGCGAGCGATTTGTCCGGATTGCGCCAGGAGATCAGAAAGACGGTATTGCCCTGCTCGACCGCGTAACGCACCAGGGAATTTTCAGGCTGCAGGTCAAGGATATAGAATTTGTTGATGCACGGCGGGACCATCAACAGCGGCACCGAGTGCACGGTCGGGGTGGTCGGAGTGTACTGGATCAGCTGGAACAGCTGGTTCTGGAACACCACCTGGCCCGGTGTGATGCCGACATTGCGGCCCACCTCGAAAGCCGATTCGTCCGACAGCGAAATGCGCCCTTTCTGCAGGTCGCCCAGCATATTGGCCAGTCCCTTGGTCAGGCTTTCGCCGTTGGTGTCGATGACCTGTTGTTGCGCTTCCGGATTGGTGGCGAGGAAATTCGCCGGCGACATCGCATCGACCATCTGCTCGACGGCGAACAGGATTTTCTGGCGCTCTTTCGGCGGCGCTTCGACGGCATCGGCCATCGCCAGCAGGAATTCCGCGTTGAGCAGGTATGATGCGGCACTGAAGGCGGACAGCGGATTGGCGCGCCAGGCCGGCGAGGCAAAGCGGCGGTCCTTCAATTCGGGGATGTTGCCGGCGACGAAATGCTGCCAGAGCGCCGCGGCTTTTGTCAGGTAATCGTCGCGCAGCGCTTCCATCCGCGCCGGATTGACGCCCACGCCCGCGTCTTTCAACATGGCTGCCAGTGGATTCGGATCGACCTGCGGCATCTTGAACATTTGCTGCCAGGCGTTCGGGTCGGCCATGTGCGACATCCATTGTGCGGCCATCTTTTGCGCTTCGACCGGATCGGGCATATTCATGTTTGCGTCCATCGTTTCAGGTATTAACTCTAAGAGGAATGGTATGTGGATTGTCGCGGTAGCCTGGATCTACGTGGTCGCGCTGATGGCGTTCACGGAGCCCAGCATCGTTGGCGGAGTAATGACATTTCTGGGTTACTGTGTCTTGCCCTTATCGATTTTATACTATCTGACCGGTTCGAAGAGGCGGCGCGAGCGCCGCGAAGCGCGCGCACTGGCAGACCGGGACAAGGCGCCGCCGTCCGCCTGAAGGCTGGTCAACCGGAGCCGCTTAACGCAGCCAGTTAACGCAGCCAAATGAGACTGGCCTGGCGCCCGGTCACGCGGTCGCGCCGGTAGGAATAGAAGTGGTCAGGCTCGCTGACGGTGCAGCGATTCCCGCCCGCCACCTTGACGATGCCGTCGCGTGCGAGGAAGGTACGCGCGAGCGCGTAGATGTCGGCCAGGTACTTGCCCGGCCGGCCGTCAATCGCGGCGAAGGCGGTGCGCAGCAGGTCCGCCTCGGCGGGGCCATGCGCCCCCGCGACGAAGGCATCGAGCACGTCGGCGCCGACTTCGAATGCGCGCGGACCGATGGCGGGCCCGAGCCAGGCGGTGATCTCCCCTGCCCCGGCTGCGCGCATCGCGGCCACCGTCTCATGCAGCACGCCGCCGGCCAGCCCGCGCCAGCCGGCGTGCGCCGCCCCCACCACCTTGCCGTCCACGTCGGCGAACAGCACCGGCAGGCAGTCGGCCGTCATGATGGCGCACACCGCCCCGGGACGGGTGGCGATGCTGGCGTCCGCGTGCGGCGCCGGCGCGCCACGCACGACGCCGCCCGCGTTCACCACGGCCACGCCATGCACTTGCGAGATGAAGGCCGGGTACGCGGGCAAGGCCTGCGCCAGCCGTTCGCGGTTGCGCTCCACCTTGGCCGGATCGTCCTCGACATGGGTGCCGAGATTGAGCCCTCCTCCGCCGCGCCCATCGTCGTACGGCGCCGGGCTGCAGCCACCGCCCCGAGTGCTCGACAGCGCGCCCACGCCGGCCGGCAGGTCCGGCCAGTCAGGGACGATGGGGTGGAATACCATCAGGCCCGCTCCGGCTCGTCGATGCCGGCGCGCGCGATCAGCTCGGCGAAGTCGCCGGCCAGGCCGACGATCCATTCACACGCTTCGCCGGTGCTGGGGTGCACCAGCCCGAGCCGGCGCGCCTGCAGGGCCTGGCGGTGGAACACCGGCGTCAGATGCTGCTTGCCGTAGACCGCATCGCCCACCAGCGCAAAGCCGATGTGCTGCATGTGCACGCGGATCTGGTGGGTGCGTCCGGTCTCGAGCTGGCACTGCACCAGGCTGACCGGCCGGCGGTCCAGCTGGCCGGTGGCGATGCGCTGGTAATGCGTGATGGCCGGCTTGGCCGAGAAGTTGGTGGACACCGCCATCTTGACCCGGTCCTTGGGACTGCGCCCGATCGAGGCGTCGATGGTGCCGCTGACCTGCGGCGTGCCCCACACCAGCGCGAAATACTCGCGCTTGACGGTGCGCGCCTGCAGCTGGCGCACCAGGTCCGTTTGCGCAGCCAGGGTTTTACCGATCACCATCAGGCCGCTGGTGTCCTTGTCCAGCCGGTGCACGATGCCGGCGCGCGGCACGTTGACGAGTTGCGGGCAGTGACGCAGCAGGCCGTTGAGCAGCGTGCCGGACCAGTTGCCCGCACCCGGATGCACCACCAGGCCGGCCGGCTTGTTGATGACGATGATGTCCTCGTCTTCGTGCACGATGTCGAGCGCCACCGGCTCGGGCTTGTAGGCTTCGTCTTCCGGGGCGCTTTGCGGTGCGATGACCACCGTCTCGTCGCCGTAGGCGCTGTCCTTGCCGCGCGCTGGCTTACCGTCCACCAGGACATGGCCGCCGTCGAACCACAGCTGGATGCGGCTGCGCGAGAATTGCGGCACCAACTGGGCCACGACCTTGTCGAGGCGCTGGCCGCAGGCGGCGCGGGTCAGGTGCAGGGTGATGGGCGAGAGGTCGGTGCCGCGCGGGGCTTCGGAGTCACCGATGTCATCGAGCTCGTCGTCGAAGTCATTGAGGTCATCGAATTCGGTATCGAGCAGCGGATCGCTCGGGTCTTGCGCCGGGTTCGGCGTTGGAGATAATGTCACAGCAGTCCCATGGGCTATAATCAGCCTTTCGTTGAATCTCAGAATACTCTCGTGCAAACACTTCAGAAAGTCATGCAGAAAAAAAGTTCGCTTGCGCTTGCTTGCGCTGTTCTGTTCAGTCTGTCCGCCTGCAGCCTGCTGCCGGAGAACAAGGATGAGTCGAAGAACTGGCCAGTGACGAAATTATACGCCGAGGCGCGTGACGAAATGAGTGCCGGCCACTACGAGTCGGCCATCAAGATGTTCGAGAAGCTGGAGACCAACTACCCGTTCGGCAACTACGCCGTGCAGGCACAGATGGAAATCGCCTACGGCTACTACAAGATGCAGGACGCGGCCCAGGCGCTGGCGGCGGTGGAGCGTTTCATCAAGCTGCACCCGAACCACCCGGCGGTGGACTACATCTACTACCTGCGCGGCATGATCAAATTCAACGACCAGATCGGCTTCCTGGGCCAGCTGTACACCCAGGACCCGACCGAGCGCGATCCGAAAGCGACGCGCGAATCCTTCCAGGCGTTCAAGGAGCTGGTGGACAAGTTCCCCAACAGTACCTACGCGCCGGACGCGATCGCGCGCATGAAGTACCTGGTCAACGCGATGGCGCAGTATGAAGTGCACGTGTCGAACTACTACTACCGCCGTGGCGCCTACCTGGCCTCGCTGAACCGGGCGATGGACGCCGTGCGCGACTACTCGGACGCGCCGGCGCGCGAGGAAGCCCTGTTCCTCATGGTGCGCAACTACGACAAGCTGGGCATGCTGGACTTGCGCGACGATGCGCAGCGCGTCTTCGTGAAGAACTACCCGAACAGCCGCTTCCTCAACCAGGGCAGGGACGATGCGGCCTGGTGGAAGTTCTGGGCGAAGAAATCGGATAAGTAATCGTAATCGGCCAAGCAATCGGGCCGGCTTAAGCCACCGGCCCAGGCACGTCGCCCTTGCGCAGGCAAGGGCCCATAGCGCGCCAAGCGAAGGCGCACCGCTCGATCAGTCCTCAGCCTTGCGCCGAAACACCCAGGTGGCCCCATCCGACGCCTTCTTGTCGAACGCATAGCCGTCCTCCTTGAAGAGCTTGAGCTTCTCCGCATCCATCAAGCCCTTGACGGCCGCATAGCGCGCCATGGTGCCGCGCGCCCGCTTGGCAAAGAACGGGATGATCTTGAAGCGCCCCGCCTTCCACTCCTCGAACACGGGCGTCACCACCGGCACGTCGAGCACTTTCGGGCGCACCGACTTGAAGTATTCTTCCGACGCCAAATTCACCAACACCTTGGCGCCGGTTTCTGCGATCTGGGCATTGAGCCGCTCGGTGATGGCGTCGCCCCAGAAGCTGTACAGATCCTTGCCCTTCGCGTTGGCCAAACGAGTGCCCATCTCCAGCCGGTGCGGGTGGATCAGGTCGAACGGGCGCAGCACGCCGTACAGGCCCGAGAGGATGCGCACATGCTGCTGCGCCCAGTCGAGCGCCTTGGGTTTCAAGGTGCGCGCCTGGAAGCCCGTGTAGACGTCGCCGTTGTAGGCCATGATGGCCTGGCGCGCGTCAATCGTGTCCGGGGACCAGCTGGCGTAGCGGCCCACGTTGAGGACCGCGAGCGGATCGGATATGCTCATCAGTTCGGCCAGCTGGCCAGGCGAGTACTCGCGCAGCACCTCGATCAGCTGCGCTGAGCGGTCGAGAAACTCGGGCGTGGTCTGGTGTTTGGTGGTGACGGGCGTTTCGTAGTCGAGCGACTTGGCGGGCGACAGGACAATCAGCATACGGTTTTAATCAATCTTCAGAGAACAGAGCAATGACGCAACCCGACATGATACCCGCTCCAGCCAAACGCATCGTGCTCGACACTAACGTCTGCCTCGACCTGTTCGTGTTCCACGATCCGCGCTGGCACCCGCTGCTCGCGGCGCTGGAAGACGGTAGCGTGCAAGCCGTCACGCGCGCGGACTGCCGCGATGAATATCGGGTCGTGCTGCACTACCCCCACCTGCCGCTGGACGAGACCACCCGCCTGGTGAGCGCCGCGCGTTTCGATGCGCTGGTCAAGGTAGTGGACGCGCCCGCGAAACCCGTGCGCCTGCCGGTGTGCAGCGACAGGGACGATCAGAAGTTCCTGGAAATCGCCCGCGATGCCGACGCCGAGATCCTCATCACCAAGGACAAGGCGCTGTTGAAGCTGGCGCGCAAGATGGCGCAGGCCGGAATGTTTCGGATTATTCCGCCGGAAGGCTGGGAAAAGGTCGGATCGAGCCCGTGAACGGGCTCAGGTCAATTCGGTTGATTCCAACTGCTTCAACACCGCTTTCATAAATGCGCGCTTGTCAGCGACGCCACTCTCGAACACAGGATCGACCCGATCAAACAGTCGGTCAAAATCTTCGCGGGGGTTGTCCAAGTGTGACCGGAGCAGCTGGAGCATTCGCGACTTGGCCGCAGCGGGATAGCTGCGGAATTCAGCGAGCAACACCCTGTCCACTGCCAGGGCGACATCTGCTGGATTATTTGCATCCAAGGCGTACAAGCCCTCACATTCCTCGTCGCTGACGTAATTTGCGTCGAATACCTTGAGCAGGCTGACGAGGTCGAAAATACTGTTTTTGGAATCCATTTAGTGTCCGTAGATGGGAAATGCCGTCGTGACCTGGCCATTGCGAAACCACACTTGCGCTGAATACGATCGTCCGTACGCCAAAGTGACCTTTTTGTATCCCTCGCCGACCACATAATCGAACCTGATCGGCCGCTCCGCAAGGGTTTGGTCACCCGTAGTCCGGTAAATGTGTTCGGCACGATTGATGGCGTTCAGTTGGTCGCGGTGGCTCATGAAACGCGTTGCAGACGATGGAATCTTCGGGTTTCCATTCGGGTAGGTTTCCACCACACCCGTGCTGGGATTTTTGCCGAACTGGGCTCGCTCCAATTGCGACGCCAATGTGGTCTGCGCCCCGTGTTTTTGCACAAAGTGAGCATGGGGTATCGATGACTCCATCTCCTGCAGGCGACGGTGCGCGTTCGCTTCCGCCAGCTCCTCCATGCGAGCCGCCCGCTGCTCGCGTGTCATGTTCGCATACTTCGTACGCAGGGCCTCTCCCGGGCTCACCTTGGGTGGCGCCGGTGGCTCGACCGGCCGCAGGGGTTTCAAACCGACCCTCATATTCGCCCCATTCACGCCCAGCGTGCCTGGTTTGACGCCAATTTCCACGCGCTGTGCAAAACGCCATGCCCCGGGCGCGACCTTTGCCCCCAGCAGCCCACCCACCAGACTACCACCCAGGCTCGACCATTTCTGTCCGTCGCTGCCTTCACCGAATACCTTGCCGCCGAGCCAGCCGCCTCCGTAGCCGCCAACAAGGCCGCCGGCCAACCCGCCGATGGCAATGACAGGCCCCGCCAGTACGATGGCCGACGCCACGCCAACCACCGTCAACGTGGCGTGAAGCCAGCCTGGAACCAGGTTCTCCGGACTAATCGGGTCGGTCGCAACGGTACCGCGCCCAATAAAGACGTTGCCCGAACCCTTGGTAATCGAGGCACTGCAGCCAGTCTTGTCGTCCACCCTCGCCGCTGGCACGCCGTTGATAAACACATTTGCACTGCCGCTTGCGATGGGCACAGGCGCCCCACCGTGCTTGGAGCAGGAGACACTATCCACATGCGCGCGCGCAGCAGGCAATCCGTTGGTGAATACATTGGCCGAACCCGTCGCTGTGATGGCACCGGTAAGCTCCTTCGGCGCCCAACTCATCGCGCTCATCGCCTCACCAAGTCCCGCGCCCAAGGCGGCAGCGCCGCCCACGACAGCGACCGCCGCCAAGCCGCCCGTCCCTACCACGGCGACTCCGATCGCAGCGACCGCGATTCCAGCCATGAGCCCCTTCAGCAGCCAATTCATGGAAGGGCTGTGTCCAATGGGGTCTGTCAGGCGTGCAGCAGCTGGCATAGGCTAAGGCGCGATGATGTTCATGGTATAAATCGCCCGATCGGCTGGCGAAAGATGCAAGAATATCAAATAAGCCAGATTATCGACAGTCCACGCGAGCGCGGTAGAATGCTCGCTCTGCCACTCCGTACAGCCGATCATGAGCACGCCCCACCTGCCGACCAAACTGCCCGCCGTGGGCACCACCATCTTCACGCGCATGTCGGCGCTGGCCGCCGAACACCAGGCCGTCAACCTCGGCCAGGGTTTTCCCGACTTCCCCTGCGACCGCGCCCTGCTCGACCAGGTCGACGAGGCCATGCGCGCCGGGCATAACCAGTATCCGCCCATGGCCGGGGCCGTCGCCCTGCGCGAGGCCATCGCCGCCAAGATCGGGCGCATCTACCAGGCCCGCTACGACGCCGCCGCCGAGATCACCGTGACCGCCGGCGCCACCCAGGCGCTGACCACGGCCATCCTGTGCTGCGTGCACCCGGGCGACGAGGTCATCGTCATCGAGCCGGTGTACGACAGCTACCTGCCGGCGATCGCGCTGGCCGGCGGGGTGCCGCGCCGGGTCCAGATGCGCCTGGGCGAGCAAGGCTACTCGGTGCCGTGGGACGAGGTGGCGGCCGCCGTGAGCGCGCGCACGCGGCTCATCATCATCAACACCCCGCACAACCCGACCGGCTCCACGCTGCGCGAAGCGGACATCCGCGCGCTGGCCGATATCGTCCGGGGCACCGACATCCTGCTGCTGTCCGACGAAGTCTACGAACACATGGTCTACGACGGCAAGCGCCATGAATCGCTGTGCCGCTACCCGGAGCTGGCCGAACGCGCCTTCGTGGTGTCGAGCTTTGGAAAGACCTACCACGTGACGGGCTGGAAGATCGGCTATGTGGCCGCGCCGGCGCCGCTGTCGGCCGAGTTCCGCAAGGTCCACCAGTACAACGTGTTTTCGGTGAACACACCCATGCAGCATGCGCTGGCGGCGCACATGGCCGATCCGGCGCCCTACCTCGAGCTGCCGGCCTTTTACCAGCGCAAGCGCGACCTGTTTCGCGATGGCCTGCGCAATTCCCGTTTTACGTTGCTGCCATCTGACGGAACCTACTTCCAATGTGTCCGGTACGATGCGATCTCCCCTATACTGGAAGCGGACTTTGCAGAGTGGCTGACCACTGAAATGAAGGTGGCCGCGATTCCCGTCTCGGCGTTCTACGTGGACGCCAACGAATCGGGCATCGTGCGCTTCTGCTTTGCGAAGAAGGACGAAACGCTGCGCCTGGCGCTCGACAGACTGGCCAGGTTGTAGCCCTGTCGCGGGAGCACGGCCATGGCACTGAAGGACCTCAAGCTTTCCGCCCTGCTGTTCGGCGCCGCGCTCGCCGCCGATCCGCCCGCCGTGGCGCGCCCTGCGCGGCCGGACGTGGCCGCTGCGCCATCGGTCCTGCACTGCCTGAATGACCTGAACCGCGACCTCGAACGGTCCCTGCTCAACCTGCGCTCCGACGCCGGCGCCGATGGGCAGTTGCGCGCGCTCGCCGCCCATCTGATCGCCACCGTGGGCCGCCATCCGGACGTCGCCACGGCGGCGGTCCTGCTTAACCAGATCGCCGGGCCG
>JBKHWY010000137.1:0-9571 GCA_046566285.1 Gammaproteobacteria bacterium
CTGGTCAAGCTGCAGAGTCTGGGGGTACGCATGGAACGCCACGCCGCGACCACGGCCACGCTGCTGGCCCACCTGCTGAAGCACGAAGCGGTGGAAGCGGCCATGCCCGTGCCCGGCTGCGCGGCGCTGCTGCACCTGACGCCAAAGGGAGGAAGCGCGGCGGCCCGGCGCCTGGTGGGCACGCTGCGCCTGTTTGCGCGGGACGAGCGCCGCGGCGGCGCCGTATCGTCGGCCTGGCTCGACGGCGCCGGCGTGCAGCTGTCCGTGGGCCTGGAAGCCGCAAGCGACCTGATCGACGACCTGGCGCATGCGCTCAGGCAGTCACAGAAAGGAGCGTGACATGATCGTCGACGTGAACGGCGCATCCGCCTATGCCTACACGGCCGGCACGCAACCGGGCGGCGGCGCTCCGGTGGCGGTATTCATCCACGGCGCCGCCAACGACCACTCGGTCTGGACGGCGCAGGCCCGGCACCTGGCCCAGCAGGACATTCCCGCAATGGCGATCGACCTGCCCGGCCACGGCCGCAGCGCAGGCAGCTTGCTCCCCGGCGTGGAGGACATGGCCGGCTGGCTGCTGGCTTTGTTGCGCGCGGCCGGCGTCGGGCCGGCGCTGCTCATCGGGCACAGCATGGGTTCCCTGATCGCGCTGGAGGCCGCGGCCCGTGCGCCCCAGCCCATCGCCGGCCTGGCCCTGGTGGGCAGCACCTACCCAATGAGAGTCTCGCCCGCCCTGCTGGAGCAGGCGCAGCACGACGAAGCGGCGGCGATCGACATGGTCAATCTGTGGTCGCATGCGGACCACTTCGGCGGCCCGCCAGGCACGTGGACGCTGGGCGTCGCGCGCCGCCTGATGCAGCGCATGGCGCCTGGCGTGCTGCACACGGACCTGGCGGCCTGCAATGCGTACGCCGGTGGCGAAGCCGCCGCGCGTGCCCTCACCTGCCCCGTGCACTTCGTGTTCGGGCGCCTGGACATGATGACCCCGCCGCGCTCAACCAAGACCCTCACCGCTGCGATGCCGCACGCCAGCAGCGTCACGCTGGAGGCGGGCCACGACCTGATGGCCGAGCAGGCAGAGGCCCTGGCGGCGGAACTGGCCGGCTTCGCCGCGCGCGTGCTGGGCGTGCTAAATCGTTAGCTGCCGAAGTGCTCGGCCAGCGTCTGGTTCAAGCCGCCTTCGACGGCGTCTTCCACCAGCCGCGCCAGCGCATGCGTGTCCAGCGCCGCCGGCGAGGCCGGCAAGTCGCCCGGCGCGCCGGCATCGGCGCCGCGTCCGCCGAACACGAACAAACGGTAGACATCGGCCACGCGGAGCTTGGACGGGTTGGTCAGCAGCACCCAGTTGTCGGTGGTGTCGAGCGCCTGCTTGCCCCACTTGGCGCGGCGCGACACATCCGTCTGCACCCGCCCCACCCAGCCTTCGGCCAGCATTTTTTCCAGCAGCATGGTCATTTCGTCGTAGCCGATGCGGGTGTGCGCACGGATCACGCTGGAGGACACCAGCGCCGAATCGGTCAGCCGGGCCACCGAATGCAGGACTTTTAGGATTGCCATCGCGTCGACGAATTCGCCGCCGCGCACCGGCTGGTACCACCAGCGTTCATATTTGATGACCGGCAGGGCCGAGGCGATCACCGCTCCGGCCAGGGTGATCATCCAGGACAGGTAAAGCCACAACAGGAACAGCGGCAGCGCCGCCAGCGCGCCGTAGATGATCGCGTAGGTGGGGAACTGGCGCACGAACATGGCGAACAGGCGCTTGGCGATTTCAAACGCCAGCGCCGCCACCAGCGCGCCCCAGACCGCATCGCGCCAGTCCACGAAGCGGTTCGGCACCCCCATGTACAGCAGGGTGTAGGCGGCGGCGGTCAGCGCCACCGACACCGCCGTGTAGAACACCGTGGACAGCGCCGGCGACAGGCGCGCCAGGTCCGTGGTGGCCAAAAACAGCTGGGAGGTGGCGGTGATCGACAGGCCGATCAGCAAGGGGCCCAGCGTAATCAAGGCCCAGTAGATGGTGATGCGCTGGATGAGCGGCCGGGGCGTGCGCACGCGCCAGATCTGGTTGAAGGCCCGCTCGATCAGGCCCATCATGGTGACGGTGGTGGCCACCAGCGCGACCGCGCCCACCGCCGACAGGCCGGTGGCCTTGCTGGCGAACTGGGTCAGGTTGCTGATGATGGTGTTGGAGATCGCACGCGGCATCAGCGACTGCACGAAATAGGCCTGCAGCGCCGCGCGCATGGTGGAAAACACCGGAAAGGTGGTGAAGATGGCCAGCACGATGGTGAGCAGCGGCACCAGGGCCAGCGTGGTCGTGAAGGTCAGGCTGCCGGCCACTTGCGGCAGGCGCTCTTCGCGCAGGCGGCGGCGGGCAAAGCGGATCAGGTCGCGCGTCTCGCTCCAGGTCAGGCCACGGACCATGTCGACGCTGACGTTAATCATCTGCCCGGTGGAACGTGAAATGGAATGAACGGTTTTCGACAGCATACTAAGGGGTGAATCCTCGGGTACCAGGGGACCAGCTTGATAAAGCGCCCTATAATACCAACGATGAACCCTACCAACCTGACAATCCTGGTGTTGTACTACTCGCGGCATGGGGCCACGCGCAAGCTGGCCGAACTGATTGCCCAGGGAATCGAGAGCGTGCCCGGCGTGGACGCGCGCCTGCGCACCGTGCCCGCCGTCTCGACCGTGGCGGAAGCGACCGAGCCGGCTATCCCCACCGAGGGCGCGCCCTACGTGGAACGCGCCGACCTGGCCGAGTGCGCGGGGCTGGCGCTGGGTTCGCCCACGCGCTTCGGCAACATGGCCTCGGCCATGAAATACTTCTGGGACGGCACCTCGGCCGAGTGGCTGTCCGGCGCGCTGGCCGGCAAACCCGCGGCCGTGTTCACCTCCACCGGCAGCCTGCACGGCGGCCAGGAATCGACCCTGCTGACCATGATGGTGCCGCTGCTGCACCATGGCATGCTGGTGATGGGCATTCCCTACACCCAGCCGGACCTGATGACCACGGCCAGCGGCGGCACGCCCTACGGGCCCAGCCACTGGTCCGGCCTGGAAGGCAACAAACCGGTCAGCGAGGAAGAAAAGCGCCTGGCCATCGAAACCGGACGGCGCCTGGCCGACACCGCGCGCCGCCTGCAAGGAGCACGATGATGCAGCCGCCGCGCTACGCGCACATGAGCGCCATTGTCAGCCTGGTGATCCTGCTGGCCTGGCTGGTGGCATGGGAAATGGTGGTCGCGCCGCTCAAACCGGGCGGCTCGCTGGTCGTGCTCAAGGCCGTGCCCCTGCTGGTGCCCCTGCGCGGCGTATTCAAGCGCGACATCTACACCCTGCAATGGTCGTCCATGCTGATCCTCTTGTACTTCACCGAAGGGGCGGTGCGGGCCTGGAGCGACACCGATCCCAACTCGCGCCTGATGGCGCTGGGCGAAGTGATCCTGGTGGCCATCTATTTCGCCAGCGCCCTGCTGTTCCTGCGCCCTTACAAGCGCGAAGCCAAGCGCATCGCCAAGGAATTGCTGGAAAAAGTCAACTCGACCCGGCACCAGCGCTGATGGAAACCGCGCTGTCACCGTTCAGTGTGGCCCGCCCTGCCGGAAACGGCAGGCGGTACACACTGAACGGTGACAGCGCCATCGACATTGACAGCGAGTGAAACGGCAGCAACGCCAATGAGCGACGTGTTTCTTGACAAGTGCAAGCGCACCATCGGCGCCGCACACGTGCTCACGGCGCCTGACGCCACGGCCCCCTTCCTGACCGACTGGCGCGGCCGCTTCACGGGCCGGGCCCTGGCCGTGCTGCGGCCGGGCAGCGTGGACGAAGTCGCGCGCCTGGTGCAGGCCTGCGCGCAGCACCGCGTGCCCATCGTCCCCCAGGGCGGGCGCACCGGCCTGGTGCTGGGCAGCGTGCCGGACCTGAGCGGTGAGAGCATCGTGCTTTCGCTCACACGCCTGCAGCGCATCCGCGCCATCGACACCACCAACCGCACCATGACGGTCGATGCCGGCTGCGTGCTGCAGGCGATCCAGGAAGCGGCTCACACGGTGGGCTGCCTGTTCCCCCTGTCGCTGGCGGCCGAAGGCAGCTGCAGCATTGGCGGCAACCTGGCCACCAATGCCGGCGGCACCGGCGTGCTGCGCTACGGGAATGCGCGCGACCTGTGCCTGGGCCTGGAAGTGGTCACCCCGCAGGGCGAACTGTGGGATGGCCTGCGCGGCCTGCGCAAGGACAACACCGGCTACGATTTGCGCGACCTGTTCATCGGCGCGGAAGGCACGCTGGGCATCATCACCGGCGCGGTGCTCAAGCTCTACCCCCAGCCCAAGGCCTCGATCACGGCGCTCGTCGCCCTGGCTTCGCCCCAGGCGGCGCTGGACCTGCTCAGCCTCGCGCAGGACCTGTGCGGCGCCAGCCTGACCGGCTTCGAGATGATGTCGGACCTGTGCCTGCGCCTGGTCGCGCGCCACTTCCCCTCCCTGCCCCAGCCCTTCATGACCCGCCATCCCCAATACGTGCTGGTGGAAGTGTCGAGCAGCGAGTCCGAGCCCCATGCGGTGGGGCTGCTGGAGCAGGCCATCGGCGTGGCGATGGAGCGCGACATCGCCGACGACGCCGTGGTCGCGACGTCGGTGACCCAGTCGCGCGGCCTCTGGCATATCCGCGAACACATCCCGCTGGCGCAGGCGGCCGCCGGCAAGAACATCAAGCATGACGTCTCGCTGCCGGTCTCGCGCATCGCCGTCTTCATCGAGCGCACCGAACGCCAGCTGCGCGACGCCTTTCCCGACTGCCAGCTGGTGTGCTTCGGCCACCTGGGCGACGGCAACCTGCACTTCAATATCGCCCCCGCCGACGGCGAATCGCACGAGGCTTTTCTGGCCCACCAGGGGGCGATTAACCGCATCGTGCACGACAGCGTGGTGGCGCACGAGGGCTCGATCTCGGCCGAACACGGCATCGGCGCCCTCAAGCGAGACGAGCTCATGCGATACAAGTCGCCCGTCGAACTGGGCCTGATGCGTGCGATCAAACGCGCACTGGACCCGCTCGGCATCATGAACCCCGGTAAAATCCTGTGACCATGGAGGCGTTCATGTATTCCTTGCTGATCCTGCTGGTGTGGCTCCTGTTCGTTCATCCCGTTTTTGCGCAAACCATGTATCCAACCATGTACAAATGCACCGTCAACGGCGTGCCGACCTACGCCGACCAACCCTGCCCCGGCGTGCCCACGTCCGAGCTTCGCATCGTACCGGCGCCTGATCCGGACCCGGACTCGGAGAGCGGAGCCGCCACCGGCGCGCAACGCGAGCGCACCCTGCTCGCCAGCCTGGAACAGCAACGCCGCAAGCGCGAGGCCCAGGCCCAGCGCGAGGCCGCCCGCGCCCAGCGCGCAGCCGCCGTCCAGCAACGACGCTGCGCCAAACTGCGTCTGCACCAGCGCTGGGCCGACGAAGACCTGGCGCGCGCCAGCGGCAAGCAACGCGACGCGCTGCGCACTAAGGCCCAGCGGCACCGGCAAGAAATGGCGCTTGAATGTCCGGGCTGAGGCGGCCGGGGGTACGCACCCTGTCGCGCTGGCTGCTGCTGGGCGAATGGCGCGCTCACCCCGTGCGCGCGCTGCTGGCCATCGTCGCCATCGCGGTCGGCGTGGCGATGGGCTTTGCCATCCACCTGATTAATGCTGCCGCGTTCAACGAATTCACCGCCGCCGTCAACAACGTGGCCGGCCAGGCCGACATCCAGGTCACCGGCCGCGAAGCCCTGTTCGATGAAGCCATCTACCCGGTGCTGGCCCAGCTGCCCGAAGTGGCCGTGGCCTCTCCGGTGCTGGAACTTAAGGCCGGCGTGCCCGGGCAGCGCGCGCCGCTCACCGTCGTCGGCGTCGATCCCCTGCGTGCCGGTTTCGTCTCTCCTTCGCTCCTGGGAGCGGCCAGCCAGGCCACCGACGTGCTGGCCGACGACGCCCTGTTTTTGTCGCCCGCCGCGCAAACCGTCCTGAGCGTGGCGCCGGGCGCCACGGCGGTGCTGCGCGCCGGCACCAGCGACGTGCGCCTGCGCGTGGCCGGCGGCTTGCAGCAGGCACGCGCCGGCCAGCGCCTTGGGGTCATGGATATCGGCGCGGCTCAGTGGCGCTTTGGCCTGGTAGGCCAGCTCTCGCGCGTGGACCTCAAGCTGCGCAATGGCGTGAACCGCGACGCGTTCGAGCGCGCGCTCACAGGGATTCTGGCGCGCGACTACCCCGGCCGTTTCCTGGTCGGCCAGCCCAACGACGAAGAACAGGAAAGCCGCAACAGCGGCATGAGTCGCGCCTACCGGGTTAACCTCACGGTGCTGGCCCTGGTGGCTTTGTTCACCGGCGCCTTTTTGGTGTTCTCGACCCAGGCGCTGTCGGTCATGCGCCGGCGCAGCCAGTTCGCCCTGATGCGCGTGCTGGGCGTGGAACGGCGCCAGCTGCTGCGCCAGATCCTCGTCGAAGGCGGCGCCCTGGGCGTGATCGGCGCGGCGCTCGGCATCGCGGGCGGCTATGCGCTGGCCGCGCTGGCGCTGCGCTTCTTTGGCGGCGACCTGGGCGCCGGCTATTTTTCCGGCGTACGCCCGAGCGTGCAGTTCACGCCCCTCGCGGCGCTGGTGTTCTTTTCCCTTGGCCTGGGCGTGGCGCTGCTCGGCTGCCTGGCCCCGGCCGTGGAAGCGGCGCGCGCGGCCCCGGCCGTCGCCCTTAAGGCCGGCAACAGCGACGCCGCCATGGCGGGGCTGGCGCGGGTGTGGCCGTCGCTGGTCTGCATTGCGCTGGCCACCGCGCTCACCTGGGCGCCGCCCGTGTTCGAGCTGCCAATCTTCGGGTATCTGGCCATCGCGCTCCTCTTGATCGGCGGGATCGGCCTGATGCCGCGCCTGGCCGCCAGCCTGTTCGGCGTGTTGAACCGCCGCTACCTGGCGCGCGCGCGCCAGCATCCGGTGCTGGCGCTGACGTTGGCGCGCCTGGCCAACGCCTCCGGCCAGGCCGCCATTGCCCTGGGCGGGGTGCTCTCCAGCTTCAGCCTGATGGTGGCGATGGCCATCATGGTGGCCAGCTTCCGCGTATCGCTGGACGACTGGCTGGTGCGCCTGCTGCCGGCCGACCTGTACGTGCGCGTGGCCGGCGCCGGCTCGGCGGGCGGCCTCACGCCCGATCAGCAGGCCGCGCTCACGGCCCTGCCGGGTGTGGGCCAGGTGGCCTTCCTGCGCACCCGCTCGATCGCACTGGACGCGGCCCGTCCGCCCATTGAACTGCTGGCCCGCCCCGTCGACCTGGCCGACCCCGGCCGCATGATCCCGCTGGTGGGCGACTCGGCCCCGCTGCCGGCCGGCGGCCGCCCGGCCTGGGTCTCCGAAGCCATGCTGGACCTGTACGGCATCAAGGTGGGCCAGCCGCTCGACCTGCCCCTGGCCGGACGCCTGCAGCGCTTCGTGGTGGTGGGCGCGTGGCGCGACTACTCGAACCAGTCGGGCTCGGTGCAGATCCGCCTGCAGGACTACCAGGCCGTCACCGGCGACAAGGAGGTCAACGACGCCGCCCTGTGGGCCGCGCGCGACGTGCCGGTCGAACGCGTCGAGACGGCCCTGCGCGCCCTGCCCTTCGCCTCGGCCCTGATGTTCTCGCGCCCGGGCGACATCCGCGCCATGAGCTTGACCATCTTCGACCGCAGCTTCGCCGTCACCTACCTGCTCGAAGTCATCGCGATTGCCATCGGCCTGTCCGGCGTGGCCGCCACCTTCTCGGCGCAGACCCTGGCGCGCGCGCGCGAATTCGGCATGCTGCGCCACGTGGGCGTTAGCCGTGGCCAGGTGCTGCGCATCCTGGCGCTGGAAGGCGGCGCGCTCACCGGCCTGGGCGTGGTGTGCGGCTTCGTATTGGGACTCTCGATCAGCCTGATTTTGGTCTACGTCGTCAACCCACAATCGTTCCACTGGTCGATGCAGCTGCACCTGCCCTGGCCACTGTTGGGCGCTGTCGCCAGCGTGCTGCTGGTCTCGTCGGTTCTCACCGCGCTGGTGTCGGGCCGTTACGCTTTATCGGGCGGGCCGATCCGCGCCGTCAGGGAGGATTGGTAATGCGCGTTTTGCTCATGATACTGCTGCTCGTCGGGCAGCTGTGCCGGGCCGCGCCGCCGGTGTTCGCGCCCGTGCAGCCGGGCCGCGCGCTGCAGTTCCCGCGCGACTTCGGCGCCCACCCGGACTTTCGCACCGAATGGTGGTACGTCACCGGCTGGCTCAACACCCCGGACGGCAAGCCGCTGGGCTTTCAGGTCACGTTCTTTAGGAGCGCCACCGAGCATGACCGCGCCAACCCCAGCGCGTTCGCGCCCACCCAGCTGATCATCGGCCACGCCGCCCTGTCCGACCCCGCGCTGGGCCACCTGGTGCATGACCAGCGCAGCGCACGCGCCGGTTTCGGCCTGGCGTTTGCCGGCACCGCCACCACCGATGTGAAACTCGACGACTGGCGCATGCGCCGGCTCGATGACGGCAGCTACCGCGTCAGCGTGCGCTCGCCCCAGGCCGACATGGAACTGACCCTGACGCCCACCCAGCCGGTGCTGGCGCAGGGCCAGGGCGGCTTTTCGCGCAAGGGCGCCGACCCTACCCACGCCAGTTATTACTACAGCGAGCCGCAACTGAAGGTGACGGGCCGCACCGCCAGCGGCGGGCGCGCCGCCATCGCGGTCACGGGCACCGCCTGGCTCGACCACGAATGGTCCAGCCAGGCGCTGGAACCCAATGCCAGCGGGTGGGACTGGATCGGCGCCAACCTGAACGACGGCTCGGCGCTCATGGCGTTCCAGATCCGGGAGCGCGGCGGAAATGGTAAACTATGGGCCCACGCCATGCTGCGCGACTCCAGCGGCAGGATCACGCAGTACCGCCCGGACGAAGTCAGTTTCACGCCGCAGCGGCGCTGGAAGTCGCCGCGCACCGGCGCCGACTATCCGGTTGCCACCGTCCTTTCCACCGGCGCCACGCGCTGGGAGATCACGCCGCTGCAAAGCGACCAGGAACTCGATTCGCGCCGCTCGACCGGCGCCGTTTACTGGGAAGGCGCGGTCACCCTCACGCGCGACGGCCAGCGCGCCGGACGCGGCTACCTGGAGATGACGGGCTACGCGGCGGCGATGAAACTGTAAGTACGCTTTAACGAACATACCGAGACGAACAGCGAAGCATTCGATAATGACCACCAGCTCCACCAGCAGCGCCACCGGAACAGCCCCTGTCAGCGTCAAACCCTCCAGCAGCCAGGATCGTGGCAAAGGCAGCCTGGCCGCCTTCCGCGGCCTGCTGCCCTTCCTGCTGCCGTACCGCCGCCAGTTCCTGATGGCCGGCCTGGCGCTCATCGTCGCCGCCGCCTCCACCCTGGCCATTCCCTACGCCTTCAAGCAGATGATCGACCTGGGCTTCGGACGCACGGGCGGGGTGCACAGCGCCAACCAGGTGGACACCATCTTCCTGGCCATGTTCGGGGTGGCCACCGTCCTGGCGCTGGCCACCGCCGCGCGCTTCTTTACCGTCT
>JBKHWY010000138.1:0-9481 GCA_046566285.1 Gammaproteobacteria bacterium
TGAGCCCTGTGCAATACAGGGTCAAGCACGCATCGAACTAGATACCACCGCTCTCCAACAAAGTGGGGTCACTTCAGGAGGCCAGGGCCCATAGCGCATCAGCTCAGATGCGAAGCATCATTGCAACCGCGCCGCCCAATCAATCAGCGCATCCAGCGCCGCCCGCCCGCCGCCAGCCCCACCCTGCTCGGTATTCACAATCCCCACCACGATGCACTGCCGTCCCGCCGCATCCGGCACGTAGCCGGCGATGGCCACCACATTGCGCAGCCCCCCGGTCTTGAAGCGCCCGCGCTGGGCCGCCGGGCTGTCCTTCAGGCGCTTGCGCATCGTGCCGTCCAGCGCCGCGATCGGCAAACTGGACACAAACTCCGGCGCCCAGTTGCTGCGCAACCCGGCGCGCAGCACCAGCGCCAGCTGCATCGGGCTGATCTTCTCGATGCGCGACAAGCCCGAACCATTTTCCAGCACCAGCCCGGTGTCGTCGATGCCCTGCGCCCGCATCCACGCGCGGATCGAGCGGTCGGCCCGCACCGTTGTCGGCTCGCTGCCGGGGGCCTGCGGACGGCTGCCGTACCAGTCGTCACCCTGCAGGCTGCCCAGGCTCAGAAACAAGGTGCGCGCCAGCGCGTTGTCGGAGATCTTGTTGGTGTCGCGCAGCGTCTCGGGCAGCGCGCGCGAGACGTGTTCGGCCAGCTGGCGCGCATCCGGCGGCGTCGCGCCCTCGACCGTCTCGCCACTGATCGCGCCACCCAGGTTGGCCCAGGCATAGCGGAACGCGCGGTCCACGTAGTCCTGGCGGTCCAGCACATTGATGCTGTTGGTGCGCGCGCAGTTCTTCGGGTAAGTCCCCTGCAGCAGGATGCGCAGCCGGCCACCTTCCTCGCGCACGATCTGCGGCGCCTTCCAGCCGGCTTCCCAATTGGCGCAGTCGGCGTCGATCAGGCGCATGCTTGACTCCACCGACACCCGGTCCAGCGCGGGCAGCATGCCGATCTCCAGCCGCTGGGCGGTGGAGCGCAAGTCCAGCTGGATCATGTTCTTGTTCAGCAGGAGGGCGTCCGGGATCACGTTGTAGTACGAATCCGGATTCTCATCAAACGGCGGCAGGTTGACGTCCAGCCTGGCCGGATTGAACAGCTGGCGATCCAGCACCAGCCTGCCTTCGATGCGCTCGACGCCCAGGTAGCGCACGGCCTGCAGCATCGATTGCAGCGCTTCGGTGGAAAAGTCGGTGTCGGCGCCGCCGCGCAGGTACAGGTCGCCCTTGAGCACGCCCTGGGCGATGCTGCCATTGGTGCGCAGTTCGGTGCGGCCGCGGAAGATCGGCCCGAGGGTGTCGATCGCGGCCAGCGTGGTCAGGACCTTCATCGTGGAGGCAGGCTGCATCAGGCGCTCGCCCTGGTGCGCGATCACGGTGTCGTTTCCGCGCAGGACCACCAGCCCCATTGCGTCCTGGGGCAGCCTGGCGGCGGCCAGGGCCTGGGCCACCGGGGCGGGCAGTTCGGCGTGGGCCAGCGGTGTGGCCAACATAACAGCCAACATCAGTCGACGCATCAACACTCCTATCCGAAGAACATGTAGGCCACCAGGATCGCGGCGATGATGCCCGCCAGGTCGGCAATCAGGCCGGCGGAGATGGCGTAGCGGGTCTTGCGGATGCCCACCGAACCGAAATACAGCGCAACGATGTAGAAGGTGGTGTCGGCCGAACCCTGGAAGATGCAGGCCAGGCGGCCCACGAACGAGTCCACGCCGTAGGTGCGCATGGCGTCGATCATCATGGCTTTGGAGCCGCTGCCCGACAGGGGCTTCATCAGCGCGGTGGGCAGCGCCGGGGTGAAGGAGGTGTCCACGCCCAGCTGGACGAACACCCAATTGAGGCCGCTGACGATAAAACCCAGCACGCCGGAATTGCGGATCACGCTGATCGCCACCAGCATGCCGACCAGGTAGGGAATGATGGTGATCGAGGTCTGGATGCCGCCCTTGGCCCCTTCGATGAAGGCGTCGTAGACGTTCACGCCGCGGCGCATGGCGCCGCCGATGAAGGCGATGATGATCGAGAACAGGATCAGATTGCTGGCCACCTTGGACACCAATTCGATTTCCGGCTTGGTCAGGTATTGGGTGAAGTAGAAGATCAGCGCCGCAATCGCCGCCGTCATCCCGCCCAGCCAGCCCAGCACCACGCGGTTGAGCAGGTTGATGCGCTGCTTGATCGAGACGGTGATGATGCCGGTGACGGTGGCCACGTAGGTGGCGATCATGCAGGGGATGAAGATGTCCGATGGGTCGGCCGCGCCCAGGATGGCGCGCTGGGCCATGATGGCCAGCGGGATCAGAGTCAGGCCCGAGGTGTGCATCACCAGGAACATGATCTGCGCGTCGGACGCTTCGTCCTTGTTGGGGTTGAGCGTCTGCAGGCTCTCCATGGCCTTCAGGCCGAACGGCGTGGCGGCGTTGTCCAGGCCCAGCAGGTTGGCGGAGAAGTTCATCACCATGTGGCCGGTGGCCGGATGGTCTTTCGGTACGCCAGGGAAGATGCGCGAGAAGAACGGCGCAATGACTTTCGCCAGCCAGCCGATCGCCCCGGCCTTCTCGCCGATGTTCATGATGCCCAGCCACAGCGTCATTACGCCGGCCAACGGCAGGGCGATATCCATCACGCCCACCTTGGCCGAATCGAAGGTGCCGTCGATGATGCGCTTGAAGATCTCGTTATCGCCGAGGAAGAGCCACTGCAGCAGGGCGGCGATGAAGCCGACGATGAAGAAGCCGGACCAGATGTAATTCAGTGCCATGAAGAATCGCGTGAAGGAGTATGTTCGCAGGCAGAGTATAGGCTGGCCCAGCCGGATTTTGTTGCCTGCCGTGCGGGGCTACCGCCTCGTGCCAATGTGTACAGCCACCAACAGTAATCGATTCCGCAGGACAACTTTATTGCATTCGGCATGCGCTTGGCATATCGTGAACGCCTGCAACGTAAAATAACTCACGGAAACATTTGGCAATGTCCACCGCTCCCACGTCAGCGCAAGTCATCCGGCGGCTGTTGGCCCGGGCGCCGGCGATCTTCGCCGCGCTGCTGGCCCTGACGGGCGCCCTGCTGGTCTGGCATCACTACGGCATGGAAAAGGTGCTCGAGGTCTCGGCCAGGAGCGGGCACGAGTACGTCACCGCGAGCGACAGCGAAACCGGCGGCAGCTCGCGCTCCGAAGTGATCCGGAGCCCCGACGCCTTGCATTTACATTGCAATCTCGTCAAGGACTTCGCATGGCCCTATTGCAATATTTCCTTCACGATGGGCAAGAATGAGATCGAAGGCGCCGATCTGTCCCGCTACGATTATCTGACGCTGGACGCCACCTATCTCCGCAAGGGCGAGCGCAAGCTGCGCTTCTTCATGATCGAGTATGAGCACGGATTTTCCAAGCCGAAGGTTTGGGATAGCAACAAGGTCATTGAACTCGATACGTTCGAGCTGCCGGCCAATGGCCGCATCAGCATTCCGCTCGACCTGTTCCACACGGCCACCTGGTGGAAGGACAAGGTCAAGCCGCCCATGCTGCGCACCGATACGCGCATCGATAACGTCATCTACTTCCAGGTGCAGACGGGCCCCGAACATCCGCTGGGTGAACATGACATCATCATTCGCAGCATCCGCTTCCACGGCAAGGCCATCAGCTTTTCCGATCTGCTGCTGGGCATCGTCGGGATGTGGATTCTGGTCGCGGTAGCCTGGCCCGCGACGATGTACATGGCGTTGAAGAACGAACTTTCCGACAGCAAGGCCGAGGTGCAGCTGCTCAATGAGGTCAACCGCGCGTTGCGACTGGAAACCCGCGAGCTGGCCGACCAGGCCCATACGGATGCCCTGACGGGCGCCCTCAACCGCCAGGGCCTGCGCGCCTATCTGATGCAGGCCGGCGCGCAGTCGTCCGCGCCCATGTCCCTGATCTTCGCCGACATCGACCACTTCAAGTCGGTCAACGACACGCACGGGCACCGGGTGGGCGACATGGTGCTGCAGCAGTTCGCCGCCACCGTGTCCTCGCTGGTGCGTTCGCAGGACAAGCTGGTGCGCTGGGGCGGGGAAGAATTCCTGCTGTTGTGCCCCATGACCGAAGCGGCGCAGGCAGCCGCGCTGGCGGAAAAACTGCGCCTGGCGGTGCAGCAGTGCCAGTGGCCCAATGACCTGAAGGTGACCTCGTCGTTCGGCGTGGCGCAGCGCCGCGCGGGCGAGGAAATCGGCCTGGTCATCGAACGCGCCGACGCCCAGCTCTACTCGGCCAAGGCTTGCGGCCGCAACCGCGTGCACACCGACGGGATCGAGCGGCCGGCGACAACACTCCAGGAGCCGGCGCTCAGCTAGGGCGCACCAGGGAGTGGGGACGGCAGCTACGTGCGGCCCTCGGCGAAGTTGCGCGCCCTGGTGGACTTCATGGCCGTCGAGCTGGCGCCGGCGCTGCAGTGATCGCGTCAGTCCGCCACGCGCTGTACCAGCCATACCAGCGCCATCATCATCGCCGCAGCGGCCGCGCCCTGCCGCACACGTTCGTGATGGCGGGTGCGCGCCAGCAGCACCAGCACCGGCACGGTCGCCAGCAGCAGGCCGACCTGCACCGCCTCGATCCCCAGGTTGAATGCAAGCACCCCGGCCGCCAGGCGCGCGCCTTCGAGCTGGAGCGCGCGCAGCGCCGCTGAAAATGCCAGTCCATGTACCAGCCCGAATGCGCCGGCGATCCAGGCTTCGCGGCGGGGGAAGACTGGGGCCCAGGCATGGGCGGCCGACAGCATGATCGACAGCGCAATGGCCACTTCCACGGGCTGGGCAGGCGGTGCCGCCAGGCCGGCCGCGCCCAGCAGCAGCGTGAGCGAATGACCGAACGTGAAGGCGCTGACCACGGCCAGCAGATGACGCGCCAGGGCCGCGCCGCCGGCAAACCCGCCCCAGCGCCGTTCGTGCGCCACCAGCCCGGCGGGCAGCAGCAGCGTGAACAGGAAGAGCAGGTGGTCGGCGCCCTCGGCGATGTGGCGCATGCCGAGCATGAACAGGTCGCCGAAGCCGCGCCACCAGGGCGGCACGATGTCGCGCACCGCTACACTGCGGTGGCCGTAGGCCAGCGACGCCAGCATGCGTGGCTGGGCGTCCGGCCCTTGGGCGCGGTCGCGCAGGGCCACCAGCGTGGTGTGGTTGGGGACCTGGTGCGCGATCGCATCGAGCTCCAGGTCGAAGCTGCCCAGCGGTGCGCCCGGCGGTGGGCGCAGCAGCACGGTGGCGATGACGTCGGCGGGCTGGCGCGCGCGTTCCCAGCGCACGTCCAGCACCTTGACCGTCCAGGCGCGGCCATCCGGGGCGACCGGGCGGATGTGCGCCGCCAGGTAGGCGCCCAGCTGGGCATCCTGGGACAGCGCCAGCTTGAGTTCATCCAGCGGCAGCGTGACGTCGGCGCGGATGTCATGGGCGCCGGCCGACAGCACCACCAGCGAGGAAGCGGAAGGATGCGCCGCCGCAGGCACCGCCCAGGCCAGCGCCAGCAGCAGCCAGGCCGCGCGCAGCAAGAACGTGACCATCGCTCAGAAGCTGCCGCCGTAGTCGGCCGTCTTGTCGCGCCAGATGGTGTGGTAGTGGACGTTGGCGCCGTACAGGACGCCCTGCTGCACCACGAACTCGATCCACACGCGCGGCCCGTCGATGCGGATATACGAGTGTTGGGCGTCGAGCGGCTTGGCCGCCGCGTTCGGGTAGGCGCCGAAATCGGCCTTGACGCCGTTCTGGCCCGCCCCATAGCCGACATAGGTATTGGCAAGCGCGCCCTCGTCCAGGTATGCGGCCAGCAGCGTGCTGGCCACGTCGGACGCCTGGGTGTTCACCCACGCGGCGATGGCGGCGCGCACATGGCGCTGCTGGATCGTGTTCATGGCGCTGTACTGCAGGCCACGTCCGCTGGTCGGATACGACAGCGTCTTGAAGTTGCCGTCGCTGTTGCCCGAGGCGCCCATGATCACATCGGTGAAGGTGCCGGGAAGCTTGGCGGCGGCGACGCTGGCGCTGTCGGCCTGGATCGCTTCGGCCAGGTCGTACACCGCCTTGCGCTGCTGCTCCAAGGGCGCGTGCTGGGTGCCCGGCGTGGACGCGGCGGCCGTGACGGTGACGGCGCCGCTGGCATCCACGCTCCAGTTGGGCGGCTCCACGCCCAGGAAGGTTGGCGTGGCGCTGACCTTGCCGGTGTTGTAGGTGATGTTGTAGGCCAGATGGTGGCCGGCCAGCTGCAGCATCCACGGCGCGGTCTTCGACGGCGTGCCGATGAAGGCGATCGAATACTGTGCGGCGCCATAGCCACCCGGGCCGCCCGCAGCGCCGATCGCGCCAATCGCGCCGGTGCCGTCCGGCGGCGTCATGCCATCCGGCGGCGTCATGCCGGCCGGCGGGGTGCCGCCTGCGGCGGGATCGAAGCCTGCCGGTGGCGTGCCGCCGCCGCCCACGCCCGCCGGCGCATTGGCCAGCACCTCGTCGGCGGCGCACAATTCCCGCGCCATCTCGGCGCCGCTTGCGCTCAATGCACGCGCGACCAGGGCGTTGGCCGCCGCCAGCTGGGTGGCCGTCAGCGCGGTGCTGTTCAGGCGCAGACCGTGACGGCTGCCGGGCAGGTTGGTCCACTGCATGGCGTTGGCCAGCGTGTAGTCGAACAGCACGGTGGTGGTGGAGGCACTGGAGCTGGCCACGGTCTTCTGCTCGGCCGACAGGGTGGCCAGAAACGCGTTGGCCGCGTTCACCACCGCCGCCGTGTTCACGCCATCGGCCAGCACGTTGACCGTCAATGGCGCCGAGGTGCTCATCACGCTGCCGGCGCTGTTCTTGACGATGACGTCATAGGTGCCCGCGTCCGCGCTGCTGGTGACGGCAATGGTGTAGCTGGGGGCGGTGGCGCCGGCGATCGGCGTGCCGTTGCGGTACCACTGGTAGGCCAGGCTGGTGCCGCTGGCGGCGACCTTCAGCGTCGCGCTGGCGCCCGCATTGACGGTCAGCGCGCTCGGGCTGCTGGTGATCTCGGGCGCTGCCAGCGTAGGGCTGACGGTGATGGTGGCGGCGCTGCTGGTGACGCTGCCGGCGACATTGGTCACGGCGACGGTATAGGCGCCCGCGGCCGCCGCCTCATGGGTCGGCCGCGTGGCCCCGTCGATGGGCGCGCCATCCTTGTACCACTGGTAGGCCAGGTCCGCGCCGATGGCCTGCACTTCCAGCAGCTGGCTGGTGCCGGTCAGGATGGTGGCCGACAGCGGCTGGGCCGCAATGGCCGGCGCATCCGTCACCGTGACCGTGGCGTTGGCGCTGCTGACCGAGCCGGTGGAATCGGTCACGACCACGTAATAGGTGCCGGCCGCGGTGGCGGTGTAGTTCGGCGCGGTCGCGTCCGCGATGGCGGCGCCGTCCTGGTACCACTGATAGGTCGGGCTGTCGCCGCTGGCCACCACCGACAGCACCGCGCTGCTGCCGGTGGCGATCACCACCGACGCCGGCTGGCCGATGATGGCGGGCGTGCTGACGACGGTGCTGGTGGTGGTGTCGCTGGCGCTGCTGTCGGTGGTGGCCGTGTCGCTGTCGCTGCTGCCGCAGGCGGCCAGTAACAGGGTCAGGGAAGCGGCGCAAACGGCCAGGGTGCGGCGGGAAGGGTGCATGGTCTCGTGGTCGGTGGTTGTCGATCGCGCCAGTCTAGTGACGCCATCGGCCCCGGTGAGACGGCTTGATGTGGCTTTGCAGGGTTTTACCTGCCTTTACAGTTTCCTGCGCCGCCTTTACGCATCGGCGGATCGATTGGCCACCCGGCGGGTAGTGTATGATAGCGCTCACACCATCTTGCCATTCAAGCCACAAAACCCTGCCGTCACGAAGGAGTCACCGTGAAAACCGTCCAGATCGCACTACCCCTCTTGCTGCTGGCCGCAGGCGGCGCCCATGCGCAACTGGTCGAGCCATCACCGGCGCCGATACTGGAGCCCGGCGCGTCCAGGGGCATGCGTCCGCTCGCGCCCTACACGCCATTTCATGCGGGCGTCGAAGGCTTGCCGCCGGCTGACCCGCAGGCGCTCGACCTGTACCGTCCCGACCTGAAGCTGCACGCCGGTGTGGATCTCGGCCCCTACCTCTCCATCGAAAGCAAGTTCACCAACCCCGGCTACCGCGAAGGCATGCACTTCCGGGGTCCTGGACCACGCCGCGCCGATCCCATGCCCCTTGCGGCCGAGGGATTCGACCTCGACCTCGCCAGCCGCGTGAGCGTCCCCGTCGACGAGCGCCTGGACGCCTTCGGCACCTTGGGCATGGCGGCCAGCGTGCGAAAGCTGCGCCATGGGAAGAGCACCGACTTCGGCCCGATCGGCAGCGTGGGCGCCACCTATAAGCTCGAGCGGGGCCGCACGGCCACGCTGGAAGTGCCGCTGCGGGCCATGACGCGCACGTCCGCCGGGGGCATGCCCGGCCTGGGCGCGAATCTCACGCTCGGGTTCTAGGCGAAAACGGCAGCAGCCCGCGGGCGCGCACGGCAGCCGCCGCTGGCCTATCATGGCGGCATGATGAGACTTCGCCAGATTGCCGCGCTCCTTGCCCTGTCGGCCTGCTGCGCCCTCCCCGCCCAGGCCGCGCCGCCCAAGGTGCTGCACACCTTCCTCACCACCAGCGAAACCGGGCTCGATCCGGCCGTGGCGTCCGACCTTGCCACCTTGAGCCTCCTCGAAAACCTGTTCGACCCGCTGCTGCGCTACGACTACCTGGCCCGTCCCGTCAAGCTGCGCCCGAATGCCACCACCGCGCTGCCGGAAGTAGACGCGCAAGGCCTGACCTACACCTTCCGCATCCGCCCCGGCATCTACTTCACGGCGGATGCGGCGTTCAAGGGTGCGCGTCGGGAAGTGACGGCGCAGGACTACGTCTACAGCCTCACGCGCCTGTACGACCCGGCCTTGCACTCGCCCTGGCTGTTCCTATTCGAAGGCAAGCTCGCGGGCGACGCGGCCTTGAGAACCGCCTTCAGCTACGACAAGCCCATCGCAGGCCTGCAAGCCGTGGACCGCTACACCCTGCGCATCCGCCTGGCCGCGCCGGACCCGAACTTCCTGCTCTACCTGGCTACCCCGGCCTCCAGCGTGGTGGCGCGCGAGGTGGTCGAGGCGTATGCCGGCCAGGTGGGCAACCATCCGGTCGGCACCGGCCCCTTCACGATCGAAAGCTGGAAGCGCAGCGACACCATCGTGTTGGCGGCCAACCGCGAGAACGCCATCCCCTACCGCAGCATCGAAGGCCGCGCGCCGTTCGAAGGCCGGCGCCTGCCGCTGGTGGACAAGGTGGAGGTGCGCATCGCCGAGGAATTCCAGGGCCGCATGCTGGGCTTCCTGTCGGGTGAATACGACTACCTGGAACAGGTGCCGGAATCGCTGACGGGCATGGTGATCGAGAACGGCCGGCTCAAGCCGGAGC